>NZ_CP024896.1 GCF_002796545.1 Amycolatopsis sp. AA4 | reverse complement strand
CGCCGCAGCGCACGGACGGGCCCGCCGCGGCCGCGTACGCCGCGCTCCGCGCAGCGCAGAGCGCTCTGGCCGATGCCGAGGGCACGGTGCGGGTCGCGCAGGCCCAGCTCGCCGACACGCTCGCCGCGACTCCGCAGGAAAACGCAGCCGTCGCCCGCGCCGCGGAAGAAGTCGAGTCCGCGCGGGCGAAAGCCCACGCGGCCGCAACCGCGGTCCGCGCCGCGCAACGCACGGCCGCCGACCGCGTCGGCGCGGTGGAGGTCGCGGCCGCGAAACTCGACGCCGAGCGGACCCACAACGCTGCGGACGACGTGAAGCTCGTCGAGGCCGCCGAACGCCACGACAAGGCGGTCCGGGCCCAGGAAGCGGCGCAGGAGGCCCTCCTGGAGGCACACGAGAGCCGAGACACGGCCGAGAACCTGCTGGCAGCCGCGGAGGAGCAGCTCGCCCAGGCCCGCGCGGTGCCTCCCCGGGAGAGCGCGGCCGTGGTCGCGGCCCGGGAGAAGGTCGCCAAGGCCGAACGCGCCCGAGACCTGGCCGAGGAACGCGTCGCTGCGGCCCGGGCCTCCTACGACCGCGCGGCCGCCCTGGAATCCGGGCAGGACGCGCCCGCCGCGAGCGCGCCGTCGTTCGCGTCGCTGCCGACGTTCGTCGACCGGTATGTGCTGCCCAACTGGCGCCACCGCCACGACCGGGACACCCGCTGGTGCGAGCGATGGTGGCTGCACGAGGAAGCCGTCACCCGGCTGGAAGCGCTCTGGGAAGCGTTCGAGGCGATGCGCCTGGAACCGGCTCCGAGCCTCTCGACCTGGCTGCGCGACCACTTCGACCACCACATGTCGATGCTCACCCGTGTAGACGGCACGTTCGCCGGGTGCTCGCCCCGCACCCACGACGAGCCGGTCCACCGCGCCGGTGCCGTGTGGGCTCACACCGAACCGCCGGCGGGCTTGTTCGACGTCGACCCCGAGTCCGTTGTGCAACCCCAGTCCCACCAGCAGGGAGGCGTGGCATGACCATGCACGAAGAACTCGAGCTCGCACGCGAGCTGGACCAGGCACTGCGCACGGCAGTGACCACGGTCGCGCAGATCACCGAGCGGACCGCCCGCGCCCGCGCCGACAAAAACCGCGAGCTAGCACAGCGGGAACGCGAAGCAGCCCGTGAGAACGCCTCCCGTGCCGGGGAGCTGCACCGGCAACAGGAGGCGAAGAACCGAGCCGTCTGGACGGCACAACGCGACGGGGCCCGAGACAGGTTCCTGCCCTGGACCCGGCCTGGTGTCGTCGAACGCGGCGATCGCGTCGACGCGGCCCGCGCGTGGGCCGCGGCGGCCGCGTGGGCCGAGCAGGACCCGCGCGCCCTGGCAGCCCGCGACGATCTCGGCCGACGGATCGAAACCGCGCACGGAGCAGATCCGGCCACAATCCTGCGCAGCGTCGAGAACCCGGCCGAGCCGGGCCGCGTGCCCGCCGGACGCATCACCATGCCCGAAGCGGTCGACCTCGCCGAGGCCAACGCCCCGTTCTACTACCGACGCCACAACAACCTGCGCGGTCGGCTCGACGCTCGCCCGAACGGCGCGGCGCAGCAGCGGGTGTGGGCGGACTGGCAGCACTGGGCCGAGTACGGACGCCTCCCCACGCTGTCGCGGTGGGAGGCATGGGCCGAGCACACCGGCCGAGGAGCCGAGTTCGCGCCCGACCGATGGCGAGTCGCGGGCGGAGCCGTCGACGAGCACGCCCGGGCCGCTGCGCTGCACCGCCACTGGGAAACCACCGCGACCGACCGCGCCGAAGCCGAACTGGACCACCACCGCGCCCAGATGCGCGCGGCCGGCCTGAACCCGAACCGGGCAGACCTCGCGATCGGCACTCCCTTGACGCCGGCCGGGCGTCCGGACCGGCCGCTGGATCCGAACGCCCTGGACGACGCGGCGGTCGCCGATCTGGTGCGCACCTGGGAGTCGGCCCGTGTCACCGCCATCCTGGATCCCGACAACGCCGCAACCGCATTGGACAACGCCGACCTGCTCGAACGGCACTTTCGCGAGCGGTTCGGCATCGACCCGGCGACCTACCTCGCCGATGCCCTGCAAGACACCGCGGCCGCCGCCGCAGACGCAACCCGCGACCAGGACGCGGTCGCGACCGCGCTGTCCGAGGAAACCGCGATCGCGCACGAGATCTCGGCCAGCACCGGCACCCCGGCCGAGATCCGGTACCGCGACGTCGTGCTCCCCGCCGGTCCCGACAACCCCGACCGCGGCGTGGCCCCGACAAAAGCCGACAGCGACGCCGAGCGCGCCCACCGCGCGCAAACATGGCGGCTGGCGCAGGCAGGGATGGACGAGACAGCATGGAAGGCCCTTCCCAGCAAGGACCGCTACGACCGCTACTGGACCGTCTACGACACCGAGGAAGCCCGCCAGGTCCAAATCCCCGAGAACGGCACCCTCGGAGCAGCCGCCCCGCTGACCACTGCCCCCGAGGACCCTGCACCCGAGCACGAGATGCCCGCTTCCCCTTCAACCGAAGCGAAAACACAGTCCACGGCCCCTGCGAGCACACCGCCGAAGCCAGCACCGAAGGAAGAGCGGGGAATGGCCCCGTCCAAGGCGTCGACCCCGCAGGAGCGGGCCCGCCGGGCGACCGCGTGGGCCCTGGCCGAGCAGAGCTTCCGCGCCGAACTCCCTGCCGACACCTCGTCGATGGCCGCAGGCAAGGCATGGCAGGAGATGGCGTGGCAGGACAAAGCCCTCCGGTACTGGACGGCCTACGACTCGGCCGACGCGCGCGCGGCCGCCGGCCTGGATCCCGTCGCCGCTCCGCGGACGGCACCCGCACGATCGCGGCGGGCCGACCCCGCGCCTGACGAAACTCCGGCGATCAGCCGGGAACGGACGATCGAACTGAACACGCTGGCCGCCGACTACTTCGCCGCGTCGATGACGCCCGACTCTCCCGGGTATGCGTACCTGGCCGGCAGGCTCGGCGCGGACGTCGTGGCCGACGACCGCTGGCGCTTCGGCTACGCCCCGACCGGTTGGTCCAACCTCACCGGCCACCTGCGCAGCCACGGCGCCACCGACACCGAGATCGTCGCGGCAGGCCTGGGCCGGCAGTCCTCGCGCGGCCAGGTGATCGACTTCTTCCGTGACCGCGCGATGGTAGGCATCCACAACCAGGACGGCGACATCGTCGGGTTCATCGGACGCGACCTCTCCGGCGACGAGAGGGCGCCGAAATACCTCAACACGGGCAGCACCCCGGCTTACACCAAAGGCGATCACCTCCTGGGCCTCTACGAAGCTCCGGCCGACGCCCGTCTCGCCCGCGTCGAAGGCCCTTTCGACGCGATCGCGGTGACCGCCGCCGGCGACGGACAGGTCGCCGGCGTCGCCCCACTGGGCACCGCCTTGACCGACCGGCAGGCCGACCAGCTCGCCGAACGCGGGCGGATCTGGGAAATGCTCGACGCCGACGGCGCGGGCCGCGCGGCCGCGGAAAAAGACTTCTGGCTGCTGGCCGAACGAGGAGTCGACGTGCGCGACATCCCGCTGCCCGACGGCCTCGACCCCGCCAAGATGTGGGAGGACAAGCGCGACGATCTTCGCGCGCGGCTGGCAGATCTCGACAACGCCCGCTCGGGGGCGTACCTCGTCATCGACAACGCCATCGCCGAGCTGCGGCCCCGGCTCATCGCCGGAGACGACGACGCCGCAGCAGAGGTCGGGTTCACCGAATACCGCGTCCGCGAACACGCCCCCGAAGACCAACGCGAGCAGCTGCTGAGCTACTCCATCGACGAGGTCGCCCAGCTGCACTACGACGCAGGCCAGGAGGCGGTCGAGCAGGTGCTCAGCGAGATGCGCGCCACCGAGGGCGAGCTCGACCAAACGCAGTCAGTCATCGACGACGAGCGAGCCACCGCGATCCAGCCCGGCGACCTCGACAACGGATCGCACCACGCCGAAGCTCGACCGGCCACTGCGAACTACGACCGGGCCGGGTCCGTGCCCGAGACGATCGACGTCGACGCCCGCCAGGCCCGCACCGTCTCCGCGTACGGCTACCCGCGCTCGACCCGCGACATGCTGGCCGAGACCGACAGTCGAAAGGCGACGCAGGCGAAACCTCGTCCGCAAACGCCCGCGTCCGGCCGCGCCACCCACATTCGCTCCCAACGACGGTGACAGCGTCCGATCTGCCCAGCAACAACCAATCGCTCAGGACAGGAAGGGCCTCAACGATGAGCGAGTCCGCACAGTCTGCGCAGAACGACACCGGCGCCGACAGCGCCCGGCTCTACGACGAATACGTTCCGCGGCGGATCGACCCCGACGCTGCGGCGGACGTCCTGCGCAAGCAGGCCTACCTCGGGATCGAGGGGCGCTCGGCCAACGCCAACGCCCGGCGCGCGGACCGCGCCGAGACCATCCTTGCCGAGGCCGCCGCCCGCGAGGACCAGGCTTACAGCAACGCGTCCTGGACGGACGAACCGAGAATGCCGGACGTCAAGCTCGTCCGCCTCGTCGCCGAAGCCGGCGGCGACGTGCAGGCCATCCCCAGCGACGAACTGCGGGACGTCGTGATGTCCGCGCTCGACGCCCACGGCACCGAGTCCGTCGTCAGCGACGAGGACGGCACTCACTTCGAGTGGCTGGAGCCGATGGACGATCCCGACGTCGCCGAAGCAGTGGACAGCACCCTCGCCCAACTCCGCGACACGCTGCTGCGGAACGACGCCGCACAGCCGGAAACCGCAGCTGCTGCCGCGAATCTCTCCGACCGCGGCGAAACCATGACGGCATCGCTCGACGACGAGGCGGCCCGGGTTCGCCAGGTCTCCGCGTACGGCTATCCGCGCTCGACCCGCGAGATGCTGGCATCAGCGGCGACACGGCCGGCGACCCAGGCAACGCCGCACGCCGAGACGCCCGCAGCGCACACCACACGGACCCGCACCCAAACCACCTGAACCGCCGAACTCAACGGTCAAAGCCCCGGCTCAGCGAACGCGCGAGCCGGGGCTTCGCTATGCAAGGCCTGCTCCACGTCCGTCCGGACCACGGAACGTTTCCAACTGCCTCGCGCGCAGGCAGATGTGTTCAGCGAGTCCGGCCGCGCCGTTCGTCCGGCGCCGGCTTCGCCGCACCAGCAGGTCGAATCGGCGACGCCTTGGCGACCGTCGCGCCCGGTGCGGTCGTGGCGCGTCCTGTCGCAACACGCGCCATCGACGCCGCGTCAGTCGCCTCGGGCGTGAACGCCGCACGGTCCGGCACTGTGTGCTGCAGGTCGCTCGTTACGTGTTCGAGGACTGCAACGGCGTTGGTGTGCAGGGCGCGCGCGGCCGCCAGCTCTTGCCGTGCGGCGCTCGCCGCGTGGACGGCGGTCACGGTGCGCTGCACTTGGGCGAGGACTGCGAGCCATCCGCGGTGATGATCCGGCGAGCTCGCGCGCAACGCGGTCGCAGCATGCCGCGCCGCGAGCTCCGCACGGGTCGGCCCAAACTGTTGCGCAGGTGCGCCGTCCTGTCCGCGAGGTTGCGGCATCGCCGGCAGTGTCGGTGGGGCGTCGACGGTGTGCCGGATGAGTGCATCGGCAGCGACCGCGAACGATTCCCCGGTCGGCCCGTCGATTCGGGAGAACACGGAGAGAAAACCGGCTGCGTCCCGCTCGTGACGACGCCACTCCGCGGAGTCGGAGGACAGCCTTTCGAGGTCGCCGTTCCACGCGTCCAGCTCCACGACCGCAGCACGAACTTGTTCCTCGACATCGCCCTCCGCCACCGGCGTCGAATCCTCCGGTGCGGCGTCTCCGCGCCACAGCGCCAGCGCTTGCGCGCGCGTCTGCGCAGTCTCGTTCGGCTCCCACTGCGCACGCAGTTTGCCCAGGGTCATCTCCGGGTCGAAATGAGTGGGCGAAAGCCAGGTCCCATCGCCGATGCGGATCTTGTACCCGGTCACCGTGTCGTGCCCGCCGGGAGCCCATCGCGCGACGTCGAGCTCGACGCCGACAGCACCGTCGAGGACAGCGTTGATGAACTCGACCTCGGTCGTCGACATGGCAGCCGCTGCACGCACAAGCTGTCGAACGAGGACGCGGTCGGGGACCTCTTTTCCGGTCTGCTCGGCGCGCTGCCGGGACATCTGGTGCTCGGCCATCGTGTACGCGGGAAGCGATCGGCCGGAACGACCCTGGTCGTGCAGCGGGGTGACGAAGTCGTGACGCTCTTCGATCTCTCGACGCACGCGCTGAACCAGTGCGAAGTCGTTTCGGTGGCGATTGCCGTTGCGGTCGGTGCGGTGGGGCAGCTCAGCCCAGCGCCCGTCCTGGCGGACGAGGTTCACCGCGATGTGCATGTGCTCGTTTCCGTTCACCGACAGGCCGTGGCGCATCGCCACCCACCGGCAGCCCTGGTCGTCCTCGGGTCCGTCGCTGAACCCCATTCCGCTGACGAACTCCTGGGCGACGGTAGCCCACTGCTCATCGGTCCAGGCGTTGTCCGGCGGGAGCGAAACGATCAGATGATAGACGTGCTCAGGACCGACCACGTCGTTTCCGAATACGTCGACGACGCCCGGTTCACTGCCGCGCGCGGTGCGCGATACGCCGCGCACCGGCATTCCGGCTTCGGCCATCTGTTCCATGTACGCGGCGCGCCACGATGACTCGACGAAATGTCCAAGCTCGCGTGCTTCGTCGACGGCGAGAGCGCCCGGCCAGGCAAGGGCCAGCCCGGGGGATCCGGCCACCATGTGCTGGTCGCGATGTTCGTTCGCCTTACCGGGTCCGTAGAGGTACTTCATCAAGCCGGGCATGTCCCGACCGCCTTCGGCGACGTGCGCGACCATGGTCGACGGTTCACCGGTCACGCTTCACGCTCCTGAACAGCTCTCCGCCCGGCAGGTCGTGCCGCAGCTCGCCGATGCGCTCGACTTGCCGCTGTACGAGTGCCAGTGCGCCCTCCAACTGCGCGGCAGCAGGCAGCTCCCCGGTCGAGTTCGCGACGGCCGCCATCTGATTGACGTTCGTCGCGACGCCGATCAGCAGACGCTGAGCCATCACCAGTTCGGCGTAGATCTGCGACATCTTCGCCGCGGCGACAGCGTCGCCGGCCCACAGCGCCCGCTCGTACAGCCTTGCGACGCTGACGCCCTGCACTTCCGCCATGGCCGCGACCCGCGCCCACTCTTCGTCAGTGTGTTTAATGACGGTCCGCTTGTCACGTCGCTGACCGACCATCCGACGACGGTACGAGCCTCCCCGTTCACCCATTGCAGCACACCTCCTGATGGGTTTCCTCGTGCTGCGCACGAGTGGGTCTACTCGGCCGGCCACCTTGGACGGGCGAGGTGCATGATCAGGGTGACCCGCACTTAGGGGCACCCTACCCTATAGCTTGCTCCCGCCGAAGGCGTGGAGTGCCTTTTCCTCCGGAAATGCACTCGGTCACCGAAACCCATCGGCAAGGACGGGGGAAATCAGTACGGGACTTGACGCATCAAGTCGCCTACACTGCGGGCATGGACACGATCACGGACCGCGCCCAAGCACTGCTGCAGGAACGGCTCGGAAGCATTCGAGACCTGGAGAAGTACGCGCAGGAAGCGTCGTCGGCGCGTGACGCGCTGCGCGCTGCCGAAAGCAAGCTCGCGGACGCCTGGACGGCGGCGACCAAAGCGGGATGGACTGTCGACGAATTGCGAAAGCTCGGGATCGAGCAGCCCGGCTCACGACGTGGCGGGCGGCCCCGGACGGCAGCGTCTCGCCGTGGATCGGCCACCAAAAAGCGCGACGCGTCCACCAAAAAGCGCGACGCGTCGACTGAGCGGGAACCCGCGCAAGCCGCGACGGACCCGGCAGCCGGCGATGCGGAATCCTCCGCTCAGTAGGTAGTGCCGCTCCGCTCAGTGCTGCGTCGTCGTGCGGCGGGCCGCGTACACGACGCGTAGGGCCCGCCCGAGTTTGTCTCGGGCGGGCCCTACACATTTTTTCGTTGGCGGCGGGTTATCGGATTCCGCCGTCCGGTCCGAACGAGGCGGGCCGATCTCGTTTGCGGTCGCGCCAAGTGTGGGCGTCGGTGATCTGTTCGTTGGTGAGCCCCTGCTGCCGCGCGACGGCGAGTGCGCGCCGGTAGGCCTGGACGTCGTCGCGCGTGACGGCATCGCCCAGAGCCTGCAGGGTGTGCTGCACCTCTGCCAATGAGACGCTGGTGGCGTGCTCTAGCAGGTCGCCGGTGACAAGTCGCCGGCGGTCAATGACCACTCGCCGTGGGGCGAGGGCGTACAGGGTGTTGCCGTGAGCGTCGGTTTCGGTGGCGACGACCGTTCCGGTTTGGCCGGCGAGTGCGCCGGAGGTGATGCGGACGAATTCGCCGATGACGAAGCGGTTTTCCGTCGTGGTCATGGTGAACAGTTGTCCTTTCGGAGCGACAAGGAACCGGAGCCCGGGGCGGTGCTGCCCCGCCCCGGGCTCCGGTCTTCGGTCAGTGGGCGGCCGCGGCGATTTCGAGCGCGCGCACGGCGTGGGTTTCCATCTCGTGGGCCTTGTCGGCGTCGCGGTCGCGGATGACCTGGGCGGCGCTGGTGACCGCGTGCATGACCCCTCCGGCGGTCGGGTCGCCGCCCTTGAGGAAGTGCGACAGGATCTCGTCGCGCTGCGCGTCGGTGTAACGCAGCTCGGTCTTGACGCGCTCAACGGTGTCCGACGGGGCGGTCACCTCGGTGGCTGCCTTATCGGTCATCTCGGCGATCACCTTGGCCAGGTAATCGGCGTCCAGGAGCGTGCGCACGGCGTCGACGGTCTGCGATTTCACGAGTTCCAGGTTCTTGCGCTGGGTAGCGTCGCTGAACCGGATCTGGCCGTGGTCCATGCGGCCGCCCAGGTGCGGGGACCGCAGCGCGTCGCGCTGCATCGTCATGCCGTTCTGGCACACCTGGATTTCCAGGCGCGGGGTGATCGTGAACGCCCCGTGTCCAACCTCGGAGTTGGTGATGACGAATCCCGCGAATACCAGCGGGTTGTCCGCGCCCCGGTCGCCGGTGAAGGGCGAGCGGTAGTCGGCCAGCAGCTGCGGCGCAGCGGCCGCGACAGCAGGCGAGCTGACGCGCACGTACATCCGCTTTTCCGACAGGTCCGCGCCGGTCACGTTCGCGTCGATCCCGGTGGAGCGCAGGCCTTCGAGCGTCGCGAGCAGCACGTCGAGATTGTCGACGATCCGGTACTGGTCGGACAGGAACGCGCGCGCGATGCCGTCGCCCTCCGAGCCGTCGGTAAGGCCCCGCACGAGGAACGAGCGCTCGTCCCGCTGCAGCCACCCGTTGACGTTGGCGTCCCACAGCTCGGCGTGGTCCTCGCGGAGGCGGCGCACGTACGGGGTGGGGATGCCGAGCTTGTCCGCGATCTCCGCGTCGGCAACGGCGTTCGGAGTGAGGGCGGCGTCCCGGGTGGTGACCCCGTCCAGCGAGAGCACCGGCTCGCCCGCGTCGCGCACGACCAGGCGGCCGCCCTCGGCGCGGATCGCAGCCGCCGGGGCGACGACGTCCAGTCGCTGTGCGCGCTGCTGCTGCAGCAGCGCGGCGATCGCGGCGAGGTCGGTGTTCGAGGCGGTGGTGATGACGTCCGACATGTCGTTCCCTTTCGGGTCGGATTCGGGGTGGTGAGCCCCTGTTCTGTACTGACATGTTCAGTCTAGCGTACCTGTTCAGTCATGCGCAATCGTCTTGGCGAAAATGTCCGGGAAGATCGCGGCGCGCAGGTCGCGTCCGCCGATCGGGCGGCCTTGTTTTTCTTCGTCCCCGCCGTCTTTTTGGGTTTTTCCGCGCGCGGTTTTGCCAGCCAGCCGGCACTGCGTCCGCTCCGGGGATGCGCGGCGATGCGCAGGCTCCCGCGTGCCAGGGCGCGGGAGCCTGCGACGTGCGATTTAGCGCGCCCGGACGGCCGTCGGGACCTGCCGCGCGGAGGCGTGTCCGGCCTCTGTCCCGACCGGGGCGACGCGGAGCACGGTGGGGTCCTGGACGGACAGGAAGTACTCGCCTCCCGCCTCGGCGAGCGCCTCGACCGCGTCGGCCTCGGCCGCCGTCCGCGCTTCCCAGCTGTCGGGCCCGTCGACGTGGACCGGCACGGAGTGCAGCACTGTTTCGGCGACGATCACGCGGTATTCCATCATTCCCCCTCGCCCGTCGCGGGAACCTCGGCGGCGTCGATGATCGCGACGACGGTCACGCCCGTGACAGTGTGCGAGGTCTGGCAGTCGGGGCAGGCGATCACGTCGCCGGGCGACCAGGTGCCCGCGATGATGTCGGGGTACTGCTCGCAGTCCGCGTCGACCGTCACGATCGCTGCGGGCCGGGTCGGGATGTCGCTCAAGTTCATCGTGCATCTCTCCTTGCGTCGGGGTGGTGGGCCCCTGTTCCGTACTGACATGTTCAGGTTAGCGGACATGTTCAGTCATGCGCAAGCGCGTGGCGTGCGTCGGCCGGAATACGTGCGGGGAGCGCGGTCCGGACACCACTCCGGTCGCGCTCCCCGCTGTCAGTGCGAACTACGACTCGTCGAACCGGTGCCGGTAGCTGCTGGCGAGCTTGGCCGGCGGGGTGGGCAGCGTGCCGCCGGCGCGCTTGCGCGCGGCTTCGACGGCCGTGGCGACCGCGCCGGCGACCCATCCGCTGTCCGACGTCCACAGCCCGGCTTCCCGGTCCTCGCGCATCGCCTTGCGCATCGCCGCCAGGTCCTCGTCGGGGACCTCGAAGCTGCGGCTTCCGCCTTTGACGCCCTCCGCCGGCGGCCGCTCGACCCGAGCGGCGCGCTCCTGCGGGGTGAGCTGCGCGAAGCGGGAAAGTGCTCTCCCGATCCAGGATGCGAACTTCTCCGGTCCGCGGATCCGCTCGCGCTCGTCGCACTGCCAGTCGGCCAGGTAGGCCGCGCGCGCGTCGTCGAAGTCCGGCAGCCTCCAGTACCACGCGATGCGCGTGTGCCCGGGCGACGGCACCTGCGGTTTGCGCGGAGCCCTCCGTCTCGGCGCGGCCTTGCGCCCGACGTCCTGGTCCTCGCTCACGACGCACTCCTTTCACGCGCCCCGCCGGGGCCGCCTCGCATGGACATGGTCAGATTAGCGTACATAGTCAGACGCCGCGAGAGGCGCGTCGGTTTTCGCGCCCGTCTCGGCCCGTCGGCGGACCTCCCGCGGTGCGGCCTGCGGCCCTCCTGGCGGTGGCTATGCTTGTGCGTGCCGCGCGGGCTCGGGGTGGTTCCCGATGTTCTGTACTGACAAGTTTCGCGGCGAAGTCCCCGCCCCCCTCCGGGCGGGGACTTGTTTTATGCCTCTCCGCCGCCGGTAGCATGAATGAGGGTGGCCGGCCGCAAAGGACCGCCAACCCGGGGCGACGTCAGTGCAGGTGCAGGCCCGCAATGCTCAACACCAGCACGACGAACATCGTCAAGCGGGCCGCCGTCAGGGTCAGTTGACCTGAAATCCTGACGGTGAGCCCGTCCCTCGCGTGGTGTCCTCGGAGTCCTGTTATTCGACGGCGGCGAGGATTGCTCGCCGATGGTCAGGCCACATCCGTCCGAGCACCTGCTCGTGGAGGTCGTCGACGGACACCCAGCGTGCGTCGACGGACGGGGCCAGCGGCGGCCTGCTCGTGGCCGCGAGGTCGATGCGGACGGTGTAGGTGCAGGTCCATGCGTGCAGGGTGTGCGGCCGGCTGATCGGGCGGATGGCGCGGATGATCGTCGCGGGCTCGTTTTTGGCGACGACGAGGCCCGTTTCGGCGCGGGTTTTGCGTGCTGCGGCCGCGATGATCGAGTCGCGGGCGAGCGGGCGCAGCCCGTGCCGCCAGTCGGCAGGAGTGCGGCCGGCGTCGGCGGGGATCGCGTAGCCGCCGGGCAGACAGGGAATCCGGCCCCTGTCGGTGTCGCGGCTGGTCAGCAGGACGTCTCCGCCGGCGGTCGTGACGACGGCGTCCGCGACGACCGCCTCGCCGTACCAGTAGGCGTAGCCGAGTCCGGCGGGCAGCCCGATCCGGGGGTCGGCCAGCAGCTGCGGGTGAAGCGGGTGCAGCGGGCGGCCGTGCTGGTCCAACGCCCAGCCGCGGTCGCGGAAGTGCCGCTGCAGCCCCGGTTCGACCATGACGGTCGGATCGTCCTGCGTGGGGAACTCCGGGTCGAGCGCGTCCGGGTCGACGCCGTCGCGGTTGGGGTGGCGCAGCGCGTCGTAGCCGGGCGGGACGTGCGCCCGGCCCGCCACGGCGGGGGACCATCCCGGGGTGTCGGCGTGCAGCCGGCGACGGTAGCCGGGCTGCGGCGGGCCGGCGAGATTGCCGGCGATCTCGTCGAGGTCGGCCGGGGTGTAGTCGCGGCCGTACCCCTGTCCCCAGCGGTTCTCGTCCGGCAGCCGCCGGGCGTCTTCGTCGATCGTCACTGCGGTGACCCTTCCTCGCAGGTTCCCCGGGCGAGTTCTTGACGGTGGCCCGGGGAACCTGCGGTCAGGTCTGGCGATCGTCGGGTTCGGGGCGTCGGTGCCCTCGGCCGGGGCCGGGCCGTCGACCGGGCCGCTGCGCCTGGACGGCGAGCGCGGCCTCGCGCGGGTAGCCGCGGACCTCGCGCACGCCGTAGTCGGCCATCAGATGGCGCACGCTGTCCGGGGTGATGCCGTACTGCTCGGCGAGGGCGCGAGTTCCGATGAGGCCGTGCTCGGCGCGTCGCGTCTCCTCGCCGTCGTCAGCGTCGGTCCGGGGCAGCGGTTCAGGTCCGCGAGACTCGTCGGGAACGGTCATGCACGAACCGTACCGACACCGGCGCGAAGGACCGCTCAGTCAGACAGCCGGGTGTACGGGTTTCCCGGCGGGTACTCCGGGACCTCGTAGGCCGGTCCCTGGTTCTTCCCGCCTACCGCCTGGTTGCGGTTGCTGGCGGAGTAGGTGCAGCCGGAATGAGTGCAATAGCCCTCGCTCGTCGCGGGGTGGTCGTTGAGGCATTTCTGCTGCTGCGGTTTCGCCATGAGGTCCTTCTTTCCGGGCGGGAATCCTGACAATCCGATGTTGTCACACGTTCCGTGTGACTTGTTTTTTTGGACGAGCATTGTCATGGATCTGCCCAGAACACAGAGAGTGCTCACCATGCAGCTCGGAGCGATGGCCTGTGTATTTGTCAGATAATGACGTATTATCTGACAAGCTGGGTTTCGGCTCCTGCGGGAACGTCCGCGCGGGCCGCACCCCTTTCGCGCGTGTTATCTGACATTGAGGAGGCGGGCCGCCCGATGGCCGCCGGAACGCTCCTGACCGCCGTGGCGGACCCGTCGGCGGACGGCGTGCCGACCGCGGACGCGCTCGCCTCGTTCCTGCGGCACCTGGCCAACCGGCGCGGCCGGTCGGGCCGGATCACCTCGCCCGAGACCGTCCGCTCCTACACCACCGCCCTGCCGAGGGCGTTCGCCGGGATCGCCGGCCTCGGCGAACTCGACGGCGGCGGCCGCGACCGGCTGCACGCCAACATCCGGACCGCATGGGGAGACAAGGCCCCGTCGACGTTCAATGCCCGCCGCGCCGCCGTCGCCTCGGCGCTCGCCTACTTCGACGAGCAGGAGTGGATCGAGGACGCGGCCGCGGTGCTGGCCGGGCTCGACCGGGAGCACCAGCCCAAGCCCGACGACACCCGCGTCCGCGACCGCGAGCAGATCGACCGGCTCGTCGCCGACAAACGCCGGTCCCTGGAGGACCGGACGCTGTGGTCGATGCTGTACTCCACGGCCGCCCGCGCCGAGGAAGTGCTCGCCCTCGACATCGAGGACCTGGACCGGGCCAACCGCCGCGCCCGCACGATCCGCAAGGGCGGCAAAGCCGACGACCTGCTCTACGACGTCCGCACCGCCCGCATGCTCGGCCAGCTCCTCGGCCGCCGCACCACCGGCCCGATCTTCCTGTCCGCCCGCCGCGCACCCGACGACGGCACCGTCCCCGCCCGCGACGTCGACCCCGTCAGCCGCCGCCGGCGCATGACCTACCGTACCGCCGAACGTCGCCTCGGCGCCGCGACCGGCGGCTGGGACCTGCACGACCTGCGCCACTCCCGCCTCACCCACGCCGGCGAAGACGGCGCCACCGAAGCCGACCTGATGAACCTCTCCGGCCACGAGGACCGCCGAACCCTCCAGCGCTACCTGAAGCCCAGCAAGGAAGGCACCCACCGCCGCCTCGACGACATCGACGCCCGCCGCAGCACCCGGCCGCCAAGCGCCGACGAACTCGCCGCCCGCATGGCATACCCGCCCACGCCGACCCGGAAAGGCACCGCCTGATGGCCCGATTCCAGCGATTGACCCGGGAAGATCTCAACGCCCTTACTCGCAACGAACTGCTGCCGCGTCTGGAACGCGAGCAGGAATACTGGGCACGCAAGGAAAAGCGCGGTATGTCCGCCGCCGACCAGCAGGCGCGGAAAGAGTTCACGGACATGGTGTTCACCGTGCTCAACCCGGACGGCCTGGCCAGCTCGATGAGGGAAGACACCGCCTGGCTCAAAGGCGAACGCCCGACGTCCTCGTCCTACTGGGACGAAAAACCAGGACACGACCAGCCGTAGCCCGAAACCGCCTACCACCCCAGCCTGTCGAGATCGCGATGGGTCGGGGGCGTCCGCTCGAAGTCGCCGGGACGCAGCCAGCGGACCGGCACCCGCACCGGCGACACCTCGGGCAGCTCGACCGTACGACCGGCGGCGTCGCGCAGCAGCCCGTCGACCGAGTACTCGCCCGGCGGCAGCCCCAGCTGCTCCGCCTGTTCGAGGGTCAAATCCACCCTCACCCAGGACCGGGACACCACCCGGATCCCCTCGGCCATCGGCGGCGCAGCCGCGGCGTCGATTTCGGTCACGGTCAGCCGGAACCGCCCGCCGCGCAACGTCTGCAGCCGCCACCACTCCGCAAAGCCCCCGGCCTCGTCCCTCGCCGGATACCGGGACATCGGCAAGGAATGCGGCACCTCGACCACGTAGGTGTCGCCGACACGCACATCCCGCGTCCGCACACCAACAGCATGCGCCCACCCCGCACCGCCGCAGGCGTCGGTGTCGGCGAAGGGCTTGCCGCCGGGTCTACGGTTATGGTTCGTGAGCAGCGAGGAGTACTGAGGTGGGCGCCGCCGAGACGGTGCGGGTGCTCGTCCCGGACCACATGGACCTGCACGGCGTGCTGGGCCAGGCGATCGAGTTCGCCGGGTCGCTGCGGCACGCGAACGATCCCGCCCAGCGCGGCGAGGGCGACCCGTGGCAGCTTCCCGGCCAGCTGATCGCCCCGGAGCTGGAGGCCGCGCTGGACGCGATCCTGCTGCACGACCCGCGCTTCGACCACTTCGCGATCGGCGACCACCGCCGCGAAGACGCCGCGATCGCCCTGGCCTGCGACCGCACCGGGCACATGGGCGTCCACATCGCCACCGCGACCCGCACGCAGCTGGAACGGCTGGCGGCCGCGGCCGCCCTGGTGGACCAGGCCGAGGCCACCGCACCGGAGGACCGGCTCCCCTCGCTCCAGGAGGTCGCCGAGTTCGCGGCGGAGTGGCGGCGATTCGAGCAGGACGAGGACGGCGACCTCGACGCGTCGCTGTCGGCCTGGCGGACCGCGACGCGGATCCTGAGGCTCGCGATCGCCGGCACGCCCTCCGAGCGCCACCGGCCCGCGCGGCTCTACGACCCCGAAGCCCGCCTGACCCCGGTCGCAGACACCGCCGGCACCAGCCCGGCCGCCGATACCGCGACCCTGCTGGCCGCGATCGACGCCAGCGCCGACCGGCCCGTCGACCTGGACGCCGACGCGTTCGCCGCCTACCGCAGGCTCACCGTCGAATGGCACATCGCGATCTACGGCGACCGCGCCGACAGCATCGACAGCCTGCTCGCCTCCTACACCTACTGACCCCGCCCAAGGGCCCCGGCCGCTGTCCGGCCCACGCGGCGTCAAGCGCGGCGGGCACTGCCGTGCGTGCCGGGACGCGCACCACCGGCCGCGCCCAGGAAGAAAACGGGCAGGCCGTTCCTTCCGCGCTCCACGGTGCTGACCAGGTCCGACGTACAGGGTCTGGTCTCAGACCCGGGCCAGCAGGGCGGCGCGCTGCGCGACCTCGGCCGGAACGCCGAGCTGCAGCAGTTCGGCCACGCGCCTGCGGGCCATGCCGAGTTCGTCGTCGCGGTGTTCGGATTCCATCCGGCACAGCAGGTACGCGGCTGCTTCGTCCGCCTCGGAACACATGAACACCAGCCCCGACCAGCGACCGCCTCGGCGCTGGCGTCAGAGGTGCGGGTTCCAGCAGACGAAGAACCGTTCTCCCCGGTCGGGGCGGATGCCGCCGGGGATGCCGAACACCGTCTCCAGGTCCAGGCGGTCCTCGGGCCTGCGGACCTCGAACCCCTGGCACTGGTAGAAGCCCGCCAGGTCGGGCCGGTCGGCGGGGATCTGGCCGTAGACCAGCGGGTAGCCGTGCGCGAAGAAGATTCTCCTGGCCTGGCCCAGCAGCGCGGCGCCGAGGCCGCGGCCGCGGTGCGACTCGTCGACGACCAGCGCCGACACCTTCGCCAGGCCGACCGCGCCGACGGCCAGGAGCTTGCCCTGCTCCCGGGAGTTGGCTCCGGCGTTGCGGGCGTACGTCACGTAGTTTTCGGCCACGTGCACGGGCGGGAACACGATCTCGGCGCCGACCACGCCGTGGTCGCGATGCGCGGCGACCAACACCACCGCGGCGACCGCGTACGCATGGAACTGGTCGTGCTCGGCGGCAGCCCGCGCGATCGCGTGCGTGAACGCCTCCCGACCGCGGTCGCCGCCGCCGGCCGCGAGTGCCGCGCGGTGCGCCGATCCCATCGCCCCGGACCGGATCGCCTCCGCCAGCACCTCGCCCAGCGTGGTCCCCGCGACCGGGGCCATCCGCTCGACCGCCGCGACATCGTCGGCTCCGGCCAGCCGGATCACCACTCCCGGCGCTCTGGTCGTCGAGCCCTTGATCAGCTTCCGCTCAGTCAACTTCGACGCATTTCCGCTCACCGCGACGATGCTTCCAGCGCGCGCCCGCCGCGGCGAGAACACGGCCCGGCGCGCCGGTCAACATCACCGGACAGGCCCATCAGCCCGCAGCCCCGGGAATTCCCGCGGGGGTGTCCCTATGTGGTTGTCAAGCCGCGGTGGGCGTGGGGTGCCGGTAGTGGGTGCGGTTGCGGAGCATGGCGTAGAGGACGTCGCAGCGGCGGCGGGCGAGGCAGATGAGGGCGGCGTTGTGTTTCTTGCCTTCGGCTCGTTTGCGGTCGTAGTAGGCCCGGCTGGTCGGATCGGACAAGGCGGCGAACGCGGCCAGGAAGAACGCTCGTTTCAGCTGGCGGTTGCCGGTTCGAGCCGGATGCTCACCTCTGATTGACGTGCCGGAGCTGCGTTGCGAGCTGCTCGATTACCAGCCTGGCCGCTGTTTCCACCGTGTCCCGAAGTGTGGTGCGCACCGGCACTCCGTGCGCGCGGGCCAGGTGCACCAGGTACTTGTTCCGTCGGGGATCGGGGCAGTCCGGGGGACAGCCGAGCACGACGGTCCGGCCTGCCGCGACGTCGTAGCCGAACTCGACGTTCGTGGTCATCCCTGGCAACGACACCATGTCTCGCGGGATCCAGTACATGATCGCCTTCGCGTGCTTCCTGGACGCGTTTTCCCAGGTGAACTGGTTTATGTACCTGCGGGCGCGGACGGGGTTCTCCGGTGTCATCACCGCCAGCGGTTCCGGCTGGCGCCAGAGCCGACCGAACAGGTCGACGGCGTCGGGCCGCCACGAGGGCACGGGTCCGCCGGAGACCGCGGTCGGCCCGGCGAGGAACACGCTCGGCTCGTCCGGACCGGGGAGCGGTTCGCGAGCCTGCACGAGCCGGATCATGCCGCCGCCTCCGCCCGCTCCCGCTGCTGGCTTGGCGTCCACGGCAGCGACAGCCCGTCGCCGGGGGAGCGGGGCACCAGGTGCCAGTGCAGGTGCGGCACGGTTTGTGTCGCGCACGGGCCCGAGGACTGGATCAAGTTGTATTGGCGATAGCCGAGCTGGTCGGCCAGCTCGGCCGCGCACGCCGCGGCGTAGCCGGTGACGACCGGGTCTCGATGGCCCGACTCGACGTGAGCGTGCGGAGCGACGATCACGTGGCCGGGGATGATGCGCCGTCGCGGGTAGAACGCGGTCGCCGAGGCCCAGCGCCGCACGATGTCGGCCGGGTCCACTTCGGACGGATCTCCGCCGGGAGCGGCGGGGCAGAACGGGCAAAACCGCAGTGCGGAAGTAGTCATGGACTCAGCATCGGCGGCGTGCACGGCATCAGGACAGGTGTTTCCCAGTGGCTTCCGACCGGACAACAGGAAACGGGAGACGCTCGCGGCTCGTGATCCGAACCGTCGCGGGACGGCAGGCCTGCCGGGGACAGTGCGGTAATGCCTGGCAGGCCCTCGGCCTCGCCCTGCGCGGCCTGTCCGCTGCTCTCGTCCCCGTGGCGCGATCGCGGCGGGCGAGTGCGCGCACGCCGCGGTGATCGACGCCAGCCCGTTCGCCGCCACGCTGCTGCGCGCAACTATCGCGGCGATCCTCTTCGGTGCGTTCGCCTTCGGGCGCAAAGGCATCGCCGGGCTGGCAGCCGAACTCGAGGAACCGCCGCCGAGCCGCCTCGCCCTCCGGAAGCCGCAGCGGCGGCTGTACCGGCCGGCGGGCTCTTCACCGCAGCGGCGCGTCTCCGACGCCGAGCAGTCAGTCGGCAGGCGGCAACGACAGCTGGCTCTGGTGGACGCGCACGCGTTCTGCGAATTCGGGGCAGGACGCGTTGATCAGCGCGGTCGCGAGGTCGGCGCGTCCGTCCGGGGACCGGTCGCGCCAGTAGAGGGTTTGGCAGCGGGTGACCTGCGCGACGCGGTCAGGGACGCTGTCGTCGACCAGGACGAAGAATTCGTCCGGGTGGTGGACCTCGTAGGGCAGCTGCGCAGCGGCTTCGTCGTCAACGGTGAAGCCGCCGTCGTCGCTAAGCACGATGTCGGCGCTGCAGGCCAGTGCCGCGGCGTGCACGTGCCGGTCGTCGAGGTCGGTGCCGGGGAACGAGCCGTCGACGGTGAAGTCTTCGACCCGGCCGCCCTCGAACACGTTCGTGATGCGATCGCGGATCGCCGTGATCCGGCCGCCTTCCCATTCGGGGTGGTTCTTGAGCAGGTGGTAGATCGTTTCGGCGAGCACGTGCTCGCTCCAGTAGACGGTGTAGATCTCGCCGGGCGCGCCCAGCTGCAGCAGGCACAGCCAGTCGCGCAGGGTCCGGGAGTAGAGCACGTTGGCGTCGACGAACACTCGCAGGGCGGCCACCTCGCCAGGCTATCCACCGGCTCGCGCGGACGGTGCATCCTGGCCGCGCGAGCCGGTGGGGTCAGTCGTCTTCCAGGGCGCGCAGTTCATCGAACGCGGCCAGCTGCCGTTGCCGCCGTGCGCTCCGCTCGGCGAGCACGTCACGCGTCCGCAGCCGGGTGTGCGTGCCGACCTTGCGCGCAGGGATCTCGCCGGCGTCGATTTTGCGCATCAGCGTCGGCCGCGAAATGCCGAGGATCTTGGCCGCCTCGGTGGTCGTCAGCTCCTCGGGCAGCGAACTGACCGTCACCGCACGCCCGGCCGCCACCGCCTGCACCACCTGCGCGATGATCGCCGACAGCTCGGGCGGCACCTCGACCGCGGACCCGGACGCCTCCGCGCGGAACAGCGCCCTGCCTTTCGCGGGCAGGCGGCGCACCACCTCAGCGGCCTGCCGCTGATCGCGCTCGTCGGTCATCAGGACGGCACGGTCGTTCGCTCCCGCCAGCGTTGTCGACACGGGTCATCACTCCTCACCACTCACCGCGTGCAGCAACAACCGCACAACCGTGCACTTGTAACTGCAACATGTGTCCATGAGACCACGTGCACCCTGGTCAGGGCAACCGCGAACGGGGTCAGGTCACACCGCCGCCTCGAAATGCTTCTCCAACCGTCAGCTGAGCTTGAGGACTCTTCACGAGTTCGGTTCCTTTGCTCTGGCTGCCCGTGACGGGGTGTCCCTTCACGACGAGCCGTATAGGTCGTTATACATGCGCGGGCGCGCTGGTTGGTGCCGTCGACGATGCGGAGCAGGAGGCCCGGGCAGGGAACGGCGAGCTAGGAGACGGAAACGAACGGCTTCCCGCACCACGTGCACACGATGCCGCCCCTGGCGAGTTCGCGTTTGCTGGCATAGATCTTGCGCGGGGGTGTGCAGCTGCACTCGGCGCGCAGCTTCGCCCCTCCTGACGTCAACCGGGGTGCCCGCGGCTCGATGTCGGGAACCGGATGTGCCTGCAGCACGGCCCGGATTCCCTCGATCTCCTCGCGGTAGGCCTCCTTCGCGTCGTCGGGCAGGCTGAGCACGGCGAAACCGCCGGTCTGCTCCACCGGCTTGGTCGGGTCCGTCTCGGCGCGCAGGCCCACCTCGGCGGCGAGCTCGGCGAAGCGTTTGTTGTGGTAGCGGCCTCCTCGGCGCACGACCTCCTCGCCCCGCACGTCCGCGAGGGTGCGGGCGGCTTCGCGCAGCACCGACACGGCCACCGCTGGCGCGGTTTTCGGCAGGGGCTCGGCGGGGTAGTGGGCGTTGATCGGCGGCGCGGTGACGGGCAGCTCGGGGTGCAGTGCCTGGACTGCGGCCCACAGCCGCGCGGCGGCCTGGTCCAGCTCGTCGCGCCCGGCGTACCGGACGCCGGCGGCGTTCCTGCTGCTCATCGCTGTTGCCTTTCATGGTCGGCCTGCCGAGGACGTGCTGCCCTGGCATGCCATGACGATATTCGGGCTGGACGCGGCGGGCGCCGCCCGGGCGAACGCGTCCCGCCGCCCGCCTGCGGGCCGCATCCTGCCGCAGCCCGGCCCGGATGCCCGTAGGCTGCAAGGCGGACGGGCCAGCTAAGCCCTGGCCCGTCCGCCTGGTCTCTCGGATGTTTTCGGTCTTGTCAGCGGCTTTGCGTTGCGCCGCAACCGTCCTTGCAGCACACCCACACGGTCGGATCCACATTGGACTTCACGAAGTAGTGGCCGTCTCCGTTCGCCGGGTCGCACCGCAGCATGGCGTTCACCTCCCTCCGCCCGTTGCTGGTGTCCAGGTCGTCAGCAGCTGCGCACCGGCGTCGGTCGAGCGGCACCGGACGAACACGCACGGGTCGCCGCTGGTGCGGCGGATCCAGCGGCGCTCGAGCTCGGTCTCGCGCACCTGCGGAGCCTCGGTGCCGGTCAGCTCGGCGTGCTCGGCCAGGACGCGCTGCACGGTCGCCGCGTCGCCCGCGCCGAGGACGTGCCAGGCGCCGTCGTCGGTCTCCCAGCTGGACAGCTCCGTCATCGCTGATCGCCTCCGCGGCTGCCGGTCCGGGCTTACTGCGTGGTGCAGGACAGGCACATGACGCCGGTGCAGGGAGTCCCGCACTGGCTGCACCTGTAGATCGGCGGCTCGTAGCACAGGACCGGTACGGGGATCCGGTTGCGCTTGGCTTTGCCGTTGCCGACCAGCCATTTCGCGTCGTCCCAGCCGATCGCGGCGTCGTCGTTCGCGCGGATCACCGGATCACCTCGACCAGGTCCGTGCGGGCGTGCAGGCCTTCGGCGGTTTCGTGGTGGCGGCCGGACGGGTCGTGGTAGCGGCCGTCTGCGCCGCGTGACCACACCCAGCACCGGTCGTCGCGCACCTCGTCGCTGTCGGGCGCCGGGCCGACACCGGCTAGCCACGTCCGCGGCGGCGTCGTCATGGTGGACACTGGAACCTCCTCGTGCGAGCGGGGAACCTCCGGCCGGGACGGCGACTGTGGTAGGGAGTCGTCCCGGCCGGGGCTTGGATTTCTGCTGGTCCGGGCCCCGGCTTCACGTCCGGGGCCCGGCCGGGGCGGCCGTCGGCCGGCCCCAGTCCTTGGGGGCGCCCGGCTACTGGCCGGTGCGCTGCGAGGCAGCGCCGGCGTCCTGGCCCTCGCGCTCGGCGAGCCGACGTGCGAAACCCTCTTGGCCTGCGCGCCACTTCGGGTATTCGACGGCGCGGGCGTACGCGACCCGGGCGGCCACTCCGGCGGCCGCGATCGCGCCGGCGCCGACGACAACGGTTTTCCTGTCCATCCTGATCTCCTCCTGTTCCCGACCCGTCGGATCACGGGGTTCCGCCCTTGTCGGCGGCAGCACCAGCCTACGCGGCTTGACGCGTACGCGTCAAGTTATATTCGCTGGTCACTGCGCTGGAAAGGCGGGCTCGCCGATCCGCCGGGAATCGCGGCGCAGCGCCGGACCGGGTCGTACGGTGATCAGCGCGGCATCCGCCGCGGCCGGTGCGGAAGGGGGCGCGCGATGGGGTGGTCGACGGGCGACCGGGTCGAGCTGGTGCGCGCCGTCGGCGGCGTCCCGGCCGGCACCCGGGGCAAGGTCGCTTCGACGTCGTTCACCGGAGACTGCGACGTCGACTTCGAGTACGACGGCACCACTCGCGTCAACAATGTCTCCGCGGACCTGCTCGCCGAACCCGGCTCCGGAGCGTCCGGCAGCTCCGGATGCGCCGTGACCGCCTTCGCCGTCGTCGGCTCCGCCGCTGCGCTCGCGGCCGCGGCCGCCCGCGCGAAATGGGGAGCCTGACCGCCCGGCCCGACCCGAACCGGGTGTTACTGCGGCACCCCGTATTTCGCGACGTAGGCGGCGTAGTTCTCGGCGATGACCTGCCGTCCCTCGGCGGAGGAGAGCTGTTCGGCTCCGGTGAAGGCGGGCGCGGTGCCGCCGTCGACGAGAGTGCAGGGGATTTCCCCGACTCGGCGCTGCAGCTCGTCGACCACGCGCGGGGCGGACTCGACCAGCCAGCGGCCGTCGCGGCAGCCGAACCGGACGGTCCGGCCGATGCCGGTCTCGCGGATGCGGCCAGCAATCCATGCCGTCCCGAGGTCGGCCCTGCGCGGGTTTTCGTGCAGCAGCAGGTAGACCCGTTCTGTGTCGCCGCCGTAGCCGGGCAGTCCCGTGCACGGCTCGATCGGGCCGTCGTCGGAGCGAGCGGTCGCCTCGTACTGCCCGCACAGGTGGCACCGGAACAGGTCGGTGCGTGCTTCGTAGTCGAATTCGTGCCCGCCGAAGCCGTCGTCGGGCGGCCCGCTCGGGGCCGCGGCCGCGGTGTCGACCGCGCGCTTGGCGGTCGTGTAGTTGACCTGGTGTTCGGCCATGTACTTGCGGATTTCGGCGCGGTAGTCGCGCATGCTTCCGGTGCCCATCTGATCTCCTCCTGCGGGGAGCCCACGTCGCCCCGCGAAGGGTTGTCGGCAGATGTGCGCCTGGTCGCGGGATTCGTCGTTCGCGCTTGTGACTCGGTGGTCAGCTTGTCCTCGGACGCCAGGCGATCACGTGGGGATCGTCCGGCTCGGAGAAGGGCCCGCGCCGTGCCCGCAACGAATGTACCGCCCGGCCGCGGCCGGGCCTTCCCTCAGCGGCGGCCGCGGCGGGGGACGACCGGCTCGATGTCGAACAGGGTTCCTTGCACAGCAACAGGTTCCGCTGTCACCGGCCCGTCGATCCGCAGCAGCTCCGGCCAGTGCCGGACACTGCCGCCCGGGCGCGGCCACCAGAACAGGCCGTTGGGCTCGGACCGGGCCCACACGGTGCCGGACGCGCCGGTCACCGTGCGGACCTCGTCGTTCGACGGCTCGGGGTCGCCCTCCGCCCACTGCCTCGCAGCCATGCCTCGGCGCTCCCCCGGCGCTCAGTGCTGGCGGACGTCGCCGGGGCCGACGTGGATCCGGTCGCAGGTGAGCCCGACGCGGTCGCGGCCGGGAACGCCGTAGGCGTCCGCGCCCCACATCCGCACGTCGGGATCCTGCTCGACCAGAACACGCGCGACCAGCGGATTCTCCGCGACCACGAACGCCTGGCCGCCGATCTCCCACCGGCCCGGCGCGGTGCGGCGGCGGTAGCCGACCAGCCACACCCGGCGCGTGGCCGCCCAGTCGTCCAGCGCCTCGCGGTAGGCCTGGACGTCGTCGCCGAGCTCGGCGCGCAGCTGCTGCTGCGCCGCGGTGATCCCGTGCTCCCGGGCGAGGATCTCCAGCCGCCCGGCAGGCCCGGACGCGCCGCTGGTGTCGGTGATCGCAGTGCTCATCTCGGGTTCCTCCCTCGTTGTCCGAGGACTCCACCCTAACGAAATTGACGCGTACGCGTCAAGTCATTTTCGCTGGTCCGCCGCGTATCAGCGATGGTTCTGCAGCGGTCCGCGGCCGGATCGGACGTCGGCCGGCGCGGACCGGGCCCGGTCGTCCGCCGCTGTTCCAGCCGGTGCCCGCACGGTGGCGGCTGACGCGAGGCACGAGGCCAGGCTGACCGGGGCCAGCGTCTACTTCGCGGCGATGGCGGACTGCGTCATCGGCTGCATACGGACGGCTCGCCGTGAATCCCTGCGGACATGCGTAAGGCCAGGCTCCCGGTCGTGCCCCAGGTCACCTGGCCTCGCGAATCGCGCAAACCCCGCGCCGGAGAGCGCGCTACCGGATCCGGCCGGTGAACTCGTCGGCTTTGGCTCCGGCGATGAACGCCTCGATTTCGCGCTTGTTGAAGACGAGAACTGGCGAGCGGCTGCCGAGCTTGGAGTCGCGCACCCCGACCCACCCCGGGACGGCGTCGAAATGGAATTCGACGCATCCGTTGTCGCCACCGTTCGAGAAGCTCGACTTCTCCCAGCCGCTGGCGGTGTTCGCAAGCTTGACCCGTGCCTCGTCGGCGTCCATCACGTCAGTTCCTTCTTGGCCGTGCTGATCAATTCCAGGGTCCGGTCGGGGTCCTCGGCCTGTTCGGTTAGGCGCTGGAACACCCGGCGGTAGCGATCGACCTCATCGGGCCGTTCGTAGTAGAGCCCGCGCGGGAGAGTGTCGACGTAGGCGGTGCCAGGGTCGCCCTCGAACTCGTCCGGGTAGTCGAGGATCGCGAACGTCCCCTCGGCTCCGGCGTGCGCACCGGCTGCATGGACGAGGATCTGGACCGTGATTCCGGGCGATTCGGCCAGCTCCGCCAGCCGGTCGAGCTGCGGGATCATGACTTCGGCACCGCCGACGGCCCGGTCGAGCGCGTTCTGGTCGAGCACGCACCGGATCTCGGACGGGTGCTCGGACTCCTCGCGGAGCTTCTGCCGGGCCATCCGGAGATCCACCGCTTTGGTCATCTCCTCCTCGGCCTTCGCCGCGGCGGCAACGGGATCCTTTCGTAGGCAGGCGGCAGGGCCCGAGCGCGATAGAGCGCCTCGGCGTAGGGCCGGGTCTGGAACGGCCCGGGAATCCACAGCGCGTCGTAACGGCTGATCCTGGCCGCCGCCGATTCCAAGCCCAGATACAAGGTGAACCACTCGGGCACAACGGTGTCGAACCCGTTGACCCACCAGTCTTTTCCGCGCTTGGCGGTCTTGACCAGCTCGCGGAAGAACGGAGTCCGCTCCGGCACTCCGTAGAGGTTGAGGAGCACTTCCAGGTCGGCCGGCGCGGGCAGGTTCCGCCCCGTCTCGATGTGGTGCACGACCGTCTTCGCCTTGCCGATCCGCTGCGCAGCCTCGGCCACGTCGACACCCGGCGGGCCGTCCTCCCTCGGCGCGGCCTCGCGGAGGCGGCGCATCTCGATAGCGATCCAGCGTTTGATCGCGAGAGGACTCAACGCGGGCACTGCAGCACCTCCTCCGGACTCCACGACGAACGGCGACAGCGGTTCACCCGGATAGGCCATGCCTAAAATGTAGACGTCCACAATGTGAGCGTCTACATTCAGATGTGGCTACCAACCGAACCAGTTACACGGTAGCCCCCGGCGGCGCAGCCAGTTGCTACGGGCGGGTTGCACCCGGAGGCGTGGGAACGCCACTCCGGATCGCGGCTCGCGCCACGCGACCGACGTTGTGTCGTCGGGCCTCACGCACTCGGCGAGCCCGACGTTCGGCTCTGCCGAGGTCAGCGGAGGATCCGCCCGGCTGACTCGACGTCTCCCCCCTCCTTCGGGTCCCGGGCGGGTTCTCCTTCCACCGCCCGGAGGCCGTGATGATCAGAACGCTGTGGGACATGGCCCCGCTGGTGATCGGTGCGCTCGTGACGGCCGGTTTTGCCGTGCACAGCCTCATTTCCGAAGCGCGGCGGGTGCTTCGCCGGGCGAGGGCGAGGTGACGACCGTGGCCGACGAGCGCATCGACTCGATGCCCATGGTCGACGGCGAGACGGGCGTCGAGCACCGGATCGCGCACACGAAGTTCGTCGAGCACCGCGCCGGCGGGATTTACCCGGCGCTGTGCGGGGAGACGGTACGGCCGGGCGTCGACGGCGAGACCGCGGTCTGTGCTGCCTGCGACGCCATCTGGCGCGGGGTGCCGCCGCAGCCGGCCATCCCCCGGCCGCGGCGGTCCCGACGCGGTCACGGCCGCCACCGCCGTGAGGACATGGCCGGTCCGTGGGTTCGGCTGGAGCGGGTATGACCGACGCGGCGCGAGCGCGCATCATCCTGCGCCAGTGCGAGCGGCTGGCGGCAGACCTGATCCTGCGGCGCGGCTGGTGGATCGCTCCGCAGCTCGACGAACACGGAGTGATCTCCGCGCTCGTGCACACCGCCGGGTCCTACACCACGGTGCTCACGCTGCCCGTCGACCGTTGGGAGTCGGACGTGCTCGGGCTGCGCGGCGGCCCGAGCGAGGGCAGCCTGCTGTGCGCCCCGATCGTCCAGTGGCACCACCGGATCCCGATGCTGCACGCCCTGCTCTGGGCCCGCTCCGCCGACGACCCCTCGAACGGCGCCTCGCTCGCCGACTGGCTGGACCGGCACGAATCCGATCCGGATTCCCCTTGACCCTCCGGCGCCCACCCCGGCCGCGGCCCCGGCAGCTCCTCCCCTGCTGCCGGGGCTGCGGTGTCTCCGATCCGCTGAACGGAAGGTGAGCCGATGATCGACGCCGAGCACTACCAGCGGGTGCTGGGAGACGAGCTGCGCAAGCTCCGGCGCGGCCGGGGATGGACGCGCAAAGAGCTCAACGCGCAGCTGCAGCGCGACATCTCGCTGCAAACCCTGGCGACGTACGAACTGGGCACCCGGCAGTGTTCCGTGATGCGCCTGGTGGAGCTGTGCGTCGCGATGGACGAACTGCCGCACGACCTGCTGGCGAAGGTGCACACCCGGGTGCTCACCGAGCAGCGCGCGGTACGGATCGACGTCGCGGCGCTGCTCAGCGCTCCGCACGACAGCTCGCTGGCCCCGCTCACACGGTGGGCGCGCGCCACGGGCCGAGCTGAGGTCGAGCTGCAGCCGGAGAACGTCGAGAAGCTCGCGCGGCTGTGCGAGATCTCCGCCGCGGAACTGCTGCGCCGTCTTCGCCGCTACACGACGAGACCGGCGGACGACGCCGGCGACGGCATCACCGCCGCACCGGGCTGATCGTCCGGAGTTGCCCGCTGGCGGACGAAACAGGAAACCCCTCGGTTTGCGGCCGTCCGGCCGTGAAGCTGGAAACAAGCCCCGGACGTCGGGAACCGTTGCGAGACAAGGAGAAGACCATGAACGACACCACGACCGGCACGACCGGCACGACAGTGGACCGGGTCCACCACGCGGCGAACGCGGTGGTGCTGGCCAAGGACGCGGACGGCGCGGTGTGCGTGCTGCTGGCCCAGCGCGACCGCGCACCGCACCTCGGCCTGTGGGGCCTGCCCGGCGGGGTGTGCCTCCCGGGGGACGCGCCCGCCCAGGTCGCGGTCCGCCGCCTCCGCGAGAAAACCGGCGTGCACCTCGACGCTGCGGACCTGATGCACGTCTCCTCCCGCGACGAAGGCCGCGACGACCAGGGCCGGTACGTGACCGTCAGCTATGTGGTGCTGCTGCCGGAGCCGGTGCCGGTCCTCGTGGGCGACGCGGTCCGGGACGTCCGTTGGCGGCGCGTCGTCGACGCCGTGGCCGAGCAGATGCCCTGGGACCACGCGGAGATCCTCATCGAGTCGCTGCGCGTCGCGGGCCTGGCGCTCGACGTCGGCTGACGCCGAGCCGGACTGCGGAGGCCGGGCGGCGTTGCACGCCGCCCGGCCTCCGTCGTGTCCAGGGTATGGCCAGGTCCGCACGGAGACCTGCTGCGGCCTGCGGTTTCCGTGCAAGAATGGAACGTATGTTCGAGCGAGGCGACGAGGGGCCGGATGCCCGGCAGGCCTTGCGGCGGGTCGGGATGCCGCGGCCGGTGTGGGTGCGGATGTCCACGATCGTCCCGGCCCCGGTGGGGTGGGGGCGGTCGGCGCCGCCGTGGATGCGCGCCGGCGGTGTCGACGCCGGCGCGATCGTCCGCGGCGAGCAACTGTCCTGGGTGGCCACGTCGACCGGGTGCTGGATGGCCGTCGTGCGGATGAGCGTTCCCTCGCAAAACCAGCGGCTGCGCGTGGACCTGGCCGGACACCTCCTTTCGCCCGAGGAGTTCATCCCGGCCGAGCCCGGCCAGAAAACCATGACGCACGCGGAATTCGACAAGACATTGCAACGTCGCGCGCTAGCGCGCCTCCGCAGCCGGTAGCGCACCGTCCAGGTCCGGCGACCGCTGTTGTGCACCCCGGTCGGCGAGATAGGCGTGGCAACCGAATACGCCAGAAAGGGGCCGCGGTGAGGCTTCGGTGCTGGTCAGGGTCCGGGCCGCTGGGGTTTGTCCATCTGGCGGCGGGTCGGGGTTGCTGGCAGGATTCGGCGATGCGCGAGCTGGAGGAGATCCGGGCCGAACAGGCGGTGCGAGCGGTTCTTCCGGCTTCGGTCGCTGATCGGATCGTGGCCGACAACCTGTTCGGTCGGCTCGCGTGGCAGCTGCACCTTGCCGCGCTGGATGGTGTCGATCCGGTGGATGCGTTGCGGGAGCTGGAGGACGACCTGATCTTGGTTGAAGACGAGCGCGAGCCAGCCGACTATCTCGCCAGGCTGCTGGTTCGCTGAGGTCGGCCCACGTCCACCGGGTCGGGTTCACTCCGGATCGTCGTCGCCGGAATGCGGGCCGCTTTCCGGCGGTAACTCGCTGGTCGGGCAGGATGTTGATCGCCTCGGGCACCAAGGTCCGGGGCGGTGGGTGTCCCCGACGGTCGCTGCATCGGCGAGCGCCGGGGACCTGCCCGCATTCCCGGTCAGTCGTCCTCGTCCTCGGGCGGGTTGAGCGAGAGGTCGCGCAGGCGGTCGAGTTCGGCCGGGTCCACCGCGGCGATCTCCGCGAGCCGCCGGGTCTCTTCGAGCGCTGTGCGGAGCCAGGCGAAGTCGTGGTCCTCGCTGTGGCTGTAGCCGGGCTCGCCGCCGCCCGCGGGTTCGGGCTCCCACTCGTAAATGTCCCCGGTGTCCAGGTCGATCAGGTCCGGGTGCGCCGCATCCACGTTCATGCCCGCCAGCGTGGCACCCGGTGCCGACAACGGCCCGGAAGACACTCAGGCGGGGCGGGGTGGGTCGACCAGCTCGATGCCGATCGCGACGACGCCGAGGGCTTCGCGTTCGGGCGGGTAGATCTGGCGGATGTTGGCCAGCTGCTCGGCGCGGGTGGCCAGCGGGTTGACCGAGGCGACGTCCTGGTGGTCGAACATCTCCTCGAAGCTGGTGTACCGGTTGACCGCGGTCACGCGGGTGAGGACGGCGTCGCCCTGGCAGCGGAACCGGATCAGCGACCCTTCCTTGATCTTGCGTCGGCTGGAGTCGTTGACCCGGATTTCGGTGGTCTTGCGGCCGGTGGCGATGAGGTCGAAGTAGCGCTTGTAGATGCCCATCTCGTGGGCGCGGACAACGGCTTCGGCGGGGCGTGCGGTCATGAGGCGGCCCAGTTCCTTGACGGTGAACGAGCGGAAGAAGTGCTTGGGGTCGGTGAGTAGTTCGCCGACCAGCCAGACCAGGGCGTCGACGTAGTCGTCGACCGTGCCGGGCCAGGCGGTGGTGTCGAGCATCCAGGGCTCGACGTCGGCGGGCAGGGCGTCCCGGCCGCGTTCGCGCAGCAGGGACTTGGACAGCTTCGCCCCGGTCGGGGCCAGCACCTGGGGCGTGAAGACACGGACGGGTAGTTGGCCGGCCGGGGTGCCGAGCGCGGCCAGGGCGCCGTCGACGAGCTGGCAGCCGAAGGTCCAGTCCCCGCCCTTCATCATCACGTGCAGGGTGCCGCCGTCGCGGCCCAGCGCGCGTTCCTTGACCAGGTTCCGGTACAGGGTCGCCAGGTCCAGGTAGGGCGCGTCGTCCTCGGGATCGATGTGCGCCTCGTAGGGGCCGTGGTCGAAGCAGACCGCGGTGAACGTCGCGCCGTCCTCGTCGAGGTGCGCGAGTTTGGTGCGGTCGGCGCGTTTCTCCGCCCATCCGCAGGTTGGGCACGGCACCCGGACGTGCACAATCCCGTGGCTGGGGGCCATCCACCAGCGGATGTCCTCCAGCCGTTCCAGGGTGCGCAGGAACTCCGCCCGGAAGCCAGGGCTGGCTTGCTGGTCGGTGTAGGTCTCCACCGCGAAGTCGGTGTCGGTGGCTTCGGACAGCGAGGCGAAGAACGCCTGGTAGTAGCGCTCGATCAGCTCGCTGATGCCGTCCTTGCCCAGCGCGTGGTAATAGGTCTGCTGGTAGGCGTGGTGGGTTTCGGGGTCGAGCACGACGTCGTGCGGGGCGTTGTCCAGCGCGCCGAACCGGACGACGGTGTCGATGGAGAACTCGCGGCGGGCGATCTTGGCCAGCAGGAACGCCGCGGTCTGCACCAGGTTCGTCCCGAGGTGCGGGGCGCCGTTGATCTGGGTGCCGACCACGAACTCGATCCGCGCGGGCCGCGCGGCGAGCACGCGGGGGCGCAGCAGGTCGATCGAGCGCAGCAGCGCGTTGGCCAGGACGCTGTTCGGCGAGATCAGCAAGGAGGACTTTCCGTTGCGGGACAAGGCGTTCACGCTCCTCGGCTCGGCTTGGGCAGGCGCAGGTTGGCGCAGATGAAGTCCAGCCGGGCGGCGGCGGAGTCGGGCTGGACGAACACCGGTTCGTAGCCGGCGTCGTAGTAGCCCTGCACGATCAGCTCGTGCACGCGGCGGATCTCGCGGTCCTTGGCCCAGACGATGTCGTCGGGGTCCTCGAAGGTGTCCAGCGGGTCCAGCACGAAGATCGCGTCGTAGCGGTAGGTGCGGGTGGCGTCCTCCAGTTCGGTGGTCGGCTTGAGTCCGAAGAACCCCTCCCAGCCGTAGCCGTCGGGGATGCCGCGGTTGTAGAAGCGGATGCCGTGGGTGTGGCTGGTGTACTCGGCGATGAACGCCTCCAGCACTTCCAGCGAGTACGCGCGCCGGTCCTCCTTGAGCAGGTGGCGGCCGAGCCGTTCGCGGTGCTTGCGGTAGATCTCCCGGCCGGGTTCCTCGGCCATGCACGGAATCCCGGCGGCGTGCACCGCCTCGATCAGGTCGTCCTTGCCGGAGCTCGGGCCGCCGGTGATGACGTAGCGGCGGGGATCGCCGGTCGCCGCGGCCTCCAGCGCGGCGGCCAGGGCGGGGTTGGTGCTGGTCACGACAACTGTCCGTTCTTCTCTGGGGATGGGGTGCGGGCCATGAAGCCCTCGGTCCAGGCGTTGCCCAGCCCGGTCTCGCCGTGCAGGGAGTGCACGAACTGCTCGCGGCTGGCGCCGCCGCCGGCGGCCTCGGCCAGCCGCGAGGCTTGCGCCTCGGTCAGCGGCGGGGTCCAGCCGGCCAGCGCGACCAGCTCGTCGACGTCCAGGTCGGGGGCGAACGCGGTGGTGTAGCCGATCGCCTCGGCGCGGGCCACCGCCCACCGCCAGGCGGCGGTCACCGCGGTGTGGAGAACGTCGATCCGGTCCGCGCGCAGGCTGATCAGCCGCTCGACGGCCAGCAGCTCGGCGCGGGCGGCGTAGATCGCCGACCACAGCCGGGACAGCTGTTCCTCGTGCTCGGCGACCTCCCACGCGAACGGGTCCGGCTGCACCGGCTGCCGTTCGGTGACCGGCGCCAACCTGGGCGCGATCATCGGGGAGCGGGTGAACCGGTCGGCGTCGGCCAGCAGCTCCCACGCCACCTTTTCGATCAGCCGGGGTTCGACCCGCTTGCGGAAGTGGTGCACCTCGTGCCCGGCCTGCTCGGCCGCGAGGTCGCGGCGGACGGTGAGGTTCTGGCCGGGCTCGGCCGGCGGCAGCCCGAACAGCGCCCGCGCCGCCGGGGCGTAGCGGGTGTCCGGGAACCGGGCCAGCAGGCCGCGCAGCGTGCCGTCCAATGCCGCGGTGCGGCTGGCCTCGTCGGCGGGGTCGACCGCCCTGGCGACGATCCCGCGCAGATCGAGCAGCACCGGGTCCGCGGTCGCCGGGGTGACCGGCAGCCCACGGCGCAACAGTCGCCCGATCGCGGCGACCACCTCGTCCTCTACTGGGCTTTTTGTGGGCATGGTGTCGAGTCAAGCACGATGCCCACAAAAAGCCCAGTCCTGCGGACCGGCAAACCTCCCCGACTCGTTCTCACAAACGAACGTTTCGCCCCTTGCCCATCCTGGTTCCCCCCTTCCCCTTGCTCGTGATTGCTGCCGAGAGAGGCGCAGCGCTCCCCTCGGAAGCATCAGCCTAGCTGACTTGACGCGTACGCGTCAAACTATGAGGGCTGGTCAACCGGGTATTCAGCAGGGCCGGACGCGCGCAGAAAGGCCGGCTGCGGCGGTCAGCGGCGTTTGCCTGGGCCTTCGTCGCCGGCGGCGGCCGCGAGCTGGGCGCGCAGTTCGGCGAGCTGGGCGTCGTAGGCGGCGCGGACGTCCTCGGCGGCGGCCGTGCGGGCGTGGCGTGCGCGTTCTTCGGCGGCGTTGAGCTCCCGCTCGTGCGCGTCGCGTTCGGCCTGCAGCTGCGCCGTGGCCCCGGCGAGCTCTTCCCGGGCCTGCGCGGCGGCGCGTTCGGCGGCCTTGACCTCCTCGCGGCGCCGGTTCTCGTCTTCCTCGGCTTTGGTCCGCAGCGCGGTCAGCTCGCGCTGCAGCTCCTCGCGGGCGGTCTTGGCGTCGTCGCGGGCCTGCTCGGCGCGGGCGACGTCGGATTCGGCGGCGCGGACCTGCCGGTCCCGGTCCTTGCGTGCCTCGTCCGCGGCTTCGCGGGCTTCCCGGACCTGCGCGTCGGCGGCGGCCTGGTGCGCGGCGACCCGGCGCTCGGCGTCGGCTTCCGCGGCCGCGACCTGCGCCTCGGCGCGTTCGGCGGCTTCCCGGACTTGCCGCTCGGCATCGGCCTTGGCCTGCTCCATGGCCTCGACGGCGGCGCGTTCGGCGGCTTCGGCGTTCTCGACGCGGCCCTGGTCGAGCTCGGCCTGCGCGGCGGCGCCGGCTTCGACCTGCTCGACCCGTGCGGCCAGTTCCCGCGCGGCGGTCAGGGCTTCCTCTTCGTTGGCCCGCGCGCGTTCGGCGGCCACGACGGCTTCCCGGGCCCGCTGCTCGGCCGCGCGGCGGCGGTCGGCCTCGGCGCTGATCCGCTTGTCGGCGTCGGCGGCGATCGACTCGACCTCGGCCTGGCGGGCTTCGTCGTCGCCGATCCGCCCGACGGCGGCCGTCAGCTGCTCCAGGTGACGCGAGAGCACGGCCTGCTGGTCGGCGATGATCTGCCCGACACGCTCCACGATGACCGGCACCGACTCCCGCGCCAGGGCCACCGGCCGCTCGAACCCCGCCTCCGCGGGCGCCGCCGAGGCGGCCAGCGCCGACCGCGGCCCGTCCCCCGCCTGCAGCTGGTCTTTCAGCCGCAGCGACCGCTGCGCGGTGTGCGCGGGCTTGCCCTCCGCGTCGAGCACGACGTCGCAGTACACCGGCGCGGCCCCGCCCCTCGCGCCCTCCCGCCGCGGCCGCGGCGGCTCGAAACAGCCGGGATAGCCGCAGAACCGCGCCCGCAGCTGCTTGTATCCGCGCATCCACTCGTGCAGCGCGTACAGGTCGCCCTGCTGCGCCTCGAGCCCCGCCGACGCCTCGGCGGCCGCCTCCGGGGTGAAGGCCCCCACCTCGGCGGCCGCCGCGATCGCGGCGCGCACCGCGTCCCGAGCCTCCGCAACGCCCTCGACCAGCGGACTCCCCTGCTCTGCCCGGCCCGCGCCGTCATCGTCGGTCATGCCTCCACTATATCATAACTTACATGACTTGCATTACACACATAGATTGTGTTAGGAATGTAAGGAATGAAATACAACTCAAATGCTCGGCGGCGCGGATAGGGCGGCGGATTCTCAGCCGAAGTGGCGGAGGAGGATCGATGCGACCGCGCCGCCGGTCGCATCGACGAGCACCATCCGACCGAAAGGAACGTCGCCCATGAACGCGGCGAACATCAACGTCATCACGGTGGGCCAGAACGAGGTCGCCATGCCCGCGGCGGCAACAGTTGAGCAGCGAAGGTTCGTCCGGGGCTGGCTGAGCAGGCTCGACTCGGACGACAACAGCGCGGACATTGTCGTCGAGAAGTACGGCACGGACAGGGAAATCCGCTTGTCGTTCCTTGCCGGGGACGGTCAGCGTCAGCAGATGGTCATCGCCCCGGAAGGCGACGGCAGCTACGCCGAGGGGTCCTATCTCGGCGACTTCGAGGGCCGCTCCTGACCCGGAAATCCGCCCGCTGAAGCGCCGATTCGCCTTGTGCTGGAAGGAGGAATCCCGGACATGACCATCCGCGAGCAGCACACGCACCCGCTGCTGATCGACCTGGACACCGGCGACGAGTACGAGTGGATCACCGAACCCGCCGGCGGCGGGGAGCCCGGCTACGCCCACGTCGAGGACCACGACTGGGCCTGGCCGCGCGAGGCGATCGAGAACGGCTACCGGATCGCCGAAGTCGACGACCTCGCCCCGGAACAGGTCGCCGCGTTGCGGGCCCGCTATCTCGCCGGGGACGCCGACGAGGACCAGGAACGAGGATGCCGGTGATCAGCGAGCACGAAGCCCACGAGCCCTACCTGTCCACGGTCGCCCTCGCGCTGCGGGCCGCCGGGATCGGAGTGGACAGTTGGTGCGTCACCGCCGACGATCACGGCGTCGACCTGGCCAGCCACAAAGTCCCTACTTTGCGGCTCGGGTCAGTTTCGGGAGCCTTGAGCCTTGCAAGCGCACCGCGTCTACGTCCTCCGGCTGGAGGGGCAGGACGGGGTCCAGTGATGGCGAACGACTACCTGCCACGGCCGTCCTCGGGGTGGGTGCCGGGCGAGGAGTGGCAGCGCCGCACGTCCGCCGGGCGGGCCGCCGAGCGGCGAAACCCGGAACTGGCCCGGCGGATGCTCGCCGGGCAACGACGTGCACTGAGCGTCCGCAGGCCGTACGCCAACCTCATCATCACCGGGGGCACAAGACTGTCGAAAACCGCACCTGGGCGACCGAACACCGCGCCGAAATCGGTTGTTCACGCTGGCCAGACCTGGGAGTCAGCCGGAGCTGTGCTCGCCGCCGAACTCGGGATCACCGGCTTCGCCACTTCGAAGGAATGCCCTGGCGGCTACCCCGCCGCCGGGTGCTGCGCACCGTGGGGCGAACAGGGCGACGGTGTCTTCCACTGGGTGCTCGCCGACCCGCGACCATTCGCTACGCCGATCCCTGGGCGGGGGACGGCTGGGCCTGTACTGGACCCCTGCGGACCTGCTCACCGGGGAGGTCCAGTGACCACCGGCCTGCGGCCGCCGTTCGTCTACTACGGCGGCAAGAGCAAACTCGCCGAGCGGATCGCGGCGCTGTTGCCCGAGCACACCCACTAGGGGTGCCACCCCCGATACGGTGACTTTGTCGGAAACCGGGGCGGACGGCGGAACGAGCGGATACTTTTTTTCGCCATGGCCAAAACTGCTCGAACCATGAAGCGTGCGGGCGCACTCGCCGCGGCAGCCGTCGCGACCGCGCTCGTCTTCCCCGCCCAGGCCCAAGCCGCTGCCGTCGCCTGCGGCGGCGGGGTCTCGACACAGAACATCGGCGCCCAGGGCTGCATTTCCGCCGAGCGCTGGAAGGACGGGAAGATCTTCATGCGCGACATCACCGCGCACACCTTGATCACCAACTCCCGAGCCCATGCCTCGTGGGTCGAGTACGAGGCCTACCTCCACGTGCAGGGAGACGGCGACGACTGGATGAAGATGGGTAACGGCCGGACTCTCGTGCAGCGGCGTTCCACTGTCGGCCCGATCGCCATCGCCACTTCCACCCGCGTCTGCGGCCCGGTCAAGATCACGATCCGCGTGCATGTGAGGCCTGCGGGAGGCGCCTGGTCGAACTGGTCCAGCGCGGCGACCTCGCAGTGCGGGACCTGACGCGCCAGACCGCGGCGGCAGACCACCGCCGGTTAAAGAGGGAGCCGCGCCTGGCCCGGACGGTCTTCTCCACGGCGCGCCTGTCCCGAACAGGCAACGCACCTGACCAGTCGCGTGGCAGGTTTCTCCGGTATCCCGGCGGTGCCCCAACGTCTCGCCCGCAACGAGCTGGTCGAGGCAGCCGAGGACGATGAAGCCGGGTTCGGGCGGCTGCTGGAGCCGGAGAGCTGTCTCGTGATCACGGATAATCGCGAGCATGATCGGACCCCAGCACTACACCGAAGCCGAGAACCTGCTGGTCATGGCCAAGGAACAGGCCGCGGCGGGCGACACGGCCGCGGCTGACTTATTCCTGCGCCAGGCCGACGTGCACGCCAAGCTGGCCCTGGCGGCCGCGGCGGGCGTCAGCGGTTACGAGTCGATGGGCGGCCCTGATTCCTCGGCCTGGAAGAAGGTGGCCGGAGTCCAGATCTAGAGCGTCCCGCGGGTTCGCTGCGGGTGTCCTGGACCGCCGCAGCAGCTCCGGCGGTCGCCTCGTTGGCCTCTTGACCAGGGAACTTCCCGCCCGATGGCCAGCGCCGCCGGCTTCTTTCGTGATCGATACGCTGCCGCGCATGGCCTCCGACCTTCCGGCTCTCGCCGCCGAGCCCGACGTGACCACGACGCTCTACGACCTCGGCGACGGCGAGGTGCGGATCGAGGTGGAGTTCGCCGACGGAACCGCCGTGGCGGTCGTGGGCCAGGAGGAGGACGCCATGCGGGAAGCGTTCGTGTTCGTCGAGATCGGCATGGACGTCGCCGAGTGCGTCCTCGGCAGGCCGCTGCCCGATACGGTGCCGAGCATGGCTTCCGACCTCGCGATCGCCGAAGCGACCGAGGCCGCTGCTCAGCGGCTCGGCCTCGCCCCGGGCGAGGTCGTGGACGGCGTCGTGCGCCGGATCAAGGCCGCGCACGAACTGGACCACCTGCCCCCAGCCGCCATCGCGCAGGCCCTCGGCGACACCTTCGACGCTGGCTCGCCGTTCCGGCAGCTGCCGTTCATCGAATACGTCATTTCGCAGCTTCCCCAGCCCTGACCAGGGCCAGCACGTCTGAACGGCGTGGGCTGCCCCACATGCTCATCGGCGGCCGCGGCGGTCTCGTCGCGGCCGGTACCCGGTGCCGGTCCGCTCCGGGCCGCGCGCCGCTTCGGCCGCGACCGCGCGATCGCGCAGCTCCTGCTGGAGCGGCGACAGCCGCGGCCGCCGCTCCAGCTGCTTCGCCTGGAAGTGCGAGGCGACCGCGGCGACGGCGCGATCGCGAGCGGTCGGCTGCCCGGCGGGCCGGTCGAGGCGGATCCGGTCGGTCAGCGCGGCGGCGGCCTGGCCGGGCGTGGGCTGCCAGTAGCGGCCTGCCTGGGCGCGGGCGTCGGCGAGCAGCCGGGCGCCGATCCGGCCGTAGGCGGTCCGGTCGGCCTCGGCCCGCTGCTCGGTCTCGGCGATCGCCGAGTCGACGTTGAACCGGCGGATCTCGCGTCGCAGGGTCGGGTCGGTCATGGGTTTGACCAGCCCTTTTGCGGTGTGGGTGGTCCAGATCGAGAGTCGGGACCGCACCCACCCCGCCGGGTGTATAACGGCGTACACGGCGTGGGATCGTGCGGTGCTCGCGCCGCTCCACCCGACCGGGCGGGCCCGGAGGGCGTGGAGCAGACCGTCGTTGCACCAGCCTGCCCGCCACCAGGACCGGCACTCGCTGCGGATGGCCTTCGCGCTCAGCCGGGCCAGCGTCGTGTGCTGTCGGCGCAGCTCAGCGGCCGCGGCGAGCATCTCAGCCCGCGTGGTCGGGACCGTCCGCGCCCAAAGCCGCGGCTTGCTCTCGTCAAAGCCCGGGCCGCGAAGCGGCTCGATCTCGTTTTTCCCGCCGGCGAAACCGCCGCCGAGCCTGTGGAAAATTTTCTTCGTGCGCGTCCGTAGGTAACCAACCTCTAAACGCAACTCCACCGGGTCCAAGGACCCGGTGGGGGTCCAGTTTTTCTGCCCAAGCTGTTTGACCTGGGCGATCGCTGCTTTCAGCTGGGCGAGGGTGGTGGTGTATTCGCGCTGCAGGGCGGGCTTGGCGGCCTCGTCGGCATAGGCGGGGACGCGCATCCCGTACACCGCGGCGCGGTTGCCTTCGATGCGCGAGCCCATGGGCCTGGTCGCCGGTGTCGAGCCGGGCTCGACGCGGTCGATCCAGCCGAGGATCCACAGCTGGCGCAGCCAGCTGGCCAGCGTGGCGCGAGCCCAGCCGGTCGCGTCCATCAGCCGGTCCCAGGTCGGCCAGGTCTCCCCCGACTCCCAGCCGGCCCACCGGCACAGCTCGCTGACCAGCGAATCCACCTTGCCGCGAGCGTCGCGGCGCAACTCGCCGCGCCACGGCTGAGCGTCCAGAATCGGCCGCCACTCGTCCGGACCGACCGACCGCACCTCCAGCGCCGCACGCGGCGCCGGACCGATCTCCGCAGCGTCGGCCTTCCCGCCGAACTGGCCCCAGCACTGCCCGCACAGCGTGCACGCCGAGGGCCAGACGAACCGCAGCGGCAGGTTCTTCCGGAGCTTCGCTTCCGGGTTTCCGCAGGTGAAGCACGGATTCTTCCGTGCCCTGGATACGTGTGTGGCCTGGGCCTCATCCCCCGTCCGCGTGTCGCGGACGAGCAAAGGGGTACCAGGCCGAGTGTCGTTTGGTATGGTGACCTCAGCTTGGTAAGGCACGACAAAGCCCGGGGATCCCCCTCCAAGAGAATTCCGGCGTCGTGAAAACTGAATATTTAAATTGGCGACGAACGCTCTGACGGGATGGCAGTCCTGACCAGGGCGTTTTCGCTGTTTAGGCGGCGGGGATCGCCTCCTGCTCGTCGTAGGGCACGCCCGTCATCTCGGACGCGAGTCGACCGATGAAGTCCTGGACCGTCATGCCCCGGCCGCGGACCTCTTTTTGAAACGCGTCCGCCAGTGCCGGCGGCATCCGCACCTTCACTTGTTTCGGCTTCTCGTCCCAGCGCGGGGCGGGGCCTGGCTTCTTGCGCTCCATGCCCCGGTTTCTATCGTCTTTGGTACCCGAGATGGCGCAGGCGCGCCGGTGTGTCATCGGATTCGATCATCCACTTTCGAGTGATCATGAGCAGCATTGTCCGGTTGCATGCTGCAAATTGTCTCAATGGAGCTGGCCCACAGACTCACAAAAGGTCTGCGGACCAGAGATTCGAGGGTCCGCAGGGTGTCCTTATGCCGCCCGCGGACCCGCGGCCTACCGGAGCAAGATCTCCCGGCAGCTGAACAAGGGCCGAGTCGCTGCACACGCTCAAGCGGGACCTGCTTTACGCCCATGAAGGAGCCTAGTGTCGGGGGTGACGCGGTAGCCGGTGCCCGTCGGCTCGTTGCGCACGCGGTAGTCGTGGTCGAAGAGCTGGATGTGGATGGCGCCGACCCGGTCCAGCAGGCGCATGAGGCTGTGGCCGGTCGGGTTGGAGTGCCTGGCTGCGGCGTGGACGGCGTTGCGCAGCTCGTCGCGCTGCAGGCGCAAGCCGGACTGTGCGGCCGTGGCCAGTGCTTCCATGCCCCCAGACGACGTACTCGGCTTCGGCTTCGATGTGCACCTCGGCCATCACAGTCGCCAGGACACGGTGGTCGTCGTAGGCGCACGGGCAGTCGACCCGGTGTCCGCGGCTGACCCCGTCGGTGGCGCAGCCGGGGGGCAGTGCTCGGCAGGGCAGCCGGTGTCGTGCTGGGTGATCGGCACCTGTACCGGGACCTCGCCGCGTGCTCGCCGGTCGGACACGGCGAACCGTCGCGGCCGCACGTCGCGTGGTGCACCGTGCCGCCGGAAGTCGCGTAGATGCTCATCTCCTACATTCTCCCTGTTTAAAAGTGGCTTGCCACTTTAGTTAGCAGCTGAAATTGTAAGTGGCAAGCCACTTGTGAAAGAATCGGTGTATGGGAAGCCAGCACGCGGACCCGGCCCTGACCGTGCGACCGCCTGCCGAGGTGAAGGACCGTGCCGACGCGGTCCTGAAGGAGCGCGGCCTGCCGATGCGTGGGTTCGTGGTGGCGTGCCTGGCGGCGCTCGCCGACGACCCCGACGCGCTTCTAACCCACCTGGCGAAGCACTGGCCAGCCGAAAAGCCGCGGGGCCGACCACGAGCCGCTCACCCCCGCCGGTGAGCAGGCGCTTCAGACCGACGTCGTTGGGGTCGACGAAGGCCCGATGGGCGATGAGCGGTGAAGTTCAGGTCAGGTCGGTGCGGTGGAGTTCGGCGGCGCTGGGCAGGAATGCTGCGAGGATGCCGGCGTCGATCAGATTGGTGCGTTGCTTCTCGAACTCATGCGACGGTGAGCGGGAGGTCGCTGTCCGGCGGGCGGCGCAAGAAACGCTCGCCTCACCCGATCTCTCCAGGCAGAAGGGATTGCCCGAGCGAGAGGTGAGGCGGCCGATGGGGACGAGCGGATACGTGTGCGCCCGGTGCGGGCTGGCGGTCTACCGGTTCGGCCGGCGCGGCACGAGATTCTGGAAGCACGCTGCGGGCGGACGCTCGACGCCGTCCTGCGGGCAGCCGCCGGAACCAATGCCGCGAGCCGAGCACGAGCGCCAGAGCCGCCTGCAAGCCCGGGTCAACGCGGTCCTCGCAGCCAGCCCCGACCAGCCGCTCAGCGACTAGCGAACCCGCAGGCCAGCCAAATCCGCCCCGAGTTTTCCCGAGCACTACGGGGACCCCCCTACTACGAGAAGTTCACCCGCAGGCCGTGACCAGCCATCGCTGCCGGTCCGTCGCCGGTCGGCCAGGAGGACCGGCGACGGACCGGCCGAGGCGATCGCCGGGGAAGAGGACGCGGGAACACACTTCCGGACGCGCTTTTACTGGCATTCGCACCGTTGCCCACCGGGGTTTCTCCGCACTTGGCCACGTAAGGGCCGTTCTTGTCGGGTGGCTCGCCGCAGTCAGGCAGGCAGCCGTACAGACTCAAGCTGGGGTGAATACCGGGTATTCACCCCAGCGACCCTCCGCTCGGCCGCTCCCCCGCCAGCTCAGGTAACGGAAGCGGAAACCGCGCGCGCCAGCAGCGACAGGGCCCGTGGCGACCTGGGATAGTGACTGCGCTCCGCAGTACCAATTGACAGACGGGAAGCACACGGAGATGAGCAGTACGAAGGTTTACGTCGTCGTCAATCAGAAAGGCGGCGTCGGCAAGACGACCATCGCGGCCAACTTGGCCGCGGTCACCGCGGAAGTGCATCCGCCGGACGTTCCTCCGGAGGTCGCCGCTGCCTTGAAGGAACTCGATCCGGAAGATCCTGACTCAGAGGCTGAGCTGGAACTCCTCATGGAGAAGGTCACGGCCCACGTTCTGGCGGTTTCGACCGACCCTCAGCAGTCGCTCGTGGAATGGCTCGAGAAGGTTGAACGAGCCTACTGGAAACAGAAGAAGCCGCTTCCCCTTGACTACTCGCAGGAAGACGAGAACCCGCGTGTCCTGGCGAGTTTGAAGACAGCCGACGTGTACCGACGCATCTTCGTCGACAGTCCGGGCTGGCTCCCGAGCGAGCACGCCCGCCAAAAGGACGAGCCGACGGAGAAGCTGATCGTCCGCGCGTCCCTGGAGTCGGCTGATCTCGCGATCCTCCCGCTGGAACCGGAAGATCTTGCCTTCAACCCGACCAAGCGGACAATCGAAGAGGTCGTCGAGCCGCTCAAGATTCCCTTCGTGGTGGTCCTCACGAACTGGGATCCCCGGGACGGCGACGGCGACCTGGCAGACACTCGGGATCGGGCCAAGGCCGAGGGGTGGCCCCTGGCGAACACTGTGGTCCGCAGGTACAAGCTGCACACGTCCGCGCCCGCGGCGGGGCGCTTGTGCACGGACTACCCGAAGAACCGTGTGGCCGTCGAAGCGCGATCGGACTTCCTGAAGCTCGGCATGGAGCTCGCTCTGAACGGTGGGAACTGATCGTGGCCCGCGTCAAACTCGGGACCACCGAGGACCACAAGCTCACCACGACTGCGGCCAGCGACCGCCTCATCGCGATTCCGCGGGAGCAGTTGCAGCCGAACCCGGAGAACCCTCGCTCTTCGGATGCGGAGATCGAGGAGACCGCTGCGACTCTCCGGAACCATGGCCAGCTCCAGAACCTCAATGTCATGTCACGCAGGGCGTTTCTGGACCAGAAGCCGCATCTCGCCGACCAGGTCACCACCGCCAGGTATGTGGTGATCAACGGCTGCCGCCGCCTCGAGGCAGCACCGTTGGCTGATCTGCCCGCGCTCAAGTGCGCGATCCACGACGACTGGACCGAGAACCAGATCGACGAGGCGATGATCAGCGAGAACGAGCATCGCAAGCAGCTCAACCCTCTGCTTCTCGGCCGACACCTCAAGAGAATGGTGCCCCGCTACGGGTCCGAACGTGCGCTCGCCAAGGCACTGGGAAAGCAACCGGCTTGGGTAAATCATCGAGTCGGGCTGACAAGGCTCCATCCTGACCTGCAGAAGGAGGTCGAGGAGGACCGCATCACGTTCAAGCTGGCCCGCGAGTGCCCACGGCTGCATGAAAAGCTTCAGCCGCTACTCGCGGTCGGCGACCTGCCGATCGAGGTGGCACGCCGATGGCTCATCGATCTTCGGCTCAAACCCGACGAGCAGTGGCAGCGTTGGATGGCCGGCCCCCCGGGCTTCGGCGAGGCTCGCTCAGAACCCCCCAGTCCAAGTGATAGCGTCAAGGACTCGCAGAGCGGTGCCGAAGCCCCAGAGGGCGACGACTCGCCGCAGAAGACATCGCGAGCCAAACCTGCCATCACCATCCGGATCATGGAACGCTCGCCCGCCCAGCTTGCGACTGCGCTGCTCGACCAGCTCACAGCCGACGAAGTCGACGAGCTGGTCACTGCGCTCCGCAGCTCGACCTGAATCGTTGACTGGACAGGCAGGCCGCCGAGCGAGGCTGAGCAGGTGTGGTGAATACCCGGTATTCACCACACCTCGCTACATTGCGCGGAGCGCGCTCTGCCCGAGCGCTGCGGGTGCGTTGAGGTGGGCGCGATCCTTGCTCTGACCATGCGCGGGCACCGTGACCAGCTAATGACACTGTTGCAGCCGCGTCAGCAGATGCATTAAAATCAAGTTGATTTAAATCTGCTTGAAAGGGGCCCCGGTGGGCGACCCGGAGATCCGCGACGCGTCGGCTCGGTGGCCGGCGGAGGACGGCGAGAGCAGCTGGGACCGGCTCACGCGGCTGCGGCGGTGGCGTGACGAGCTGGAGAGCGTGATCCAGGCGGAGATGCCGGCTGCGGCCAAAGACGCGCGGCGGCACGGCGTGGGAGCCGCCGAGCTCGCACGGGCGTGGGGCGTGTCGGTGGCCCGGATCTCCCAGGTTGCTCCGGTGCGCACGAAGCGGGCGAAATAGGAAAGCGGCCCCGGAGGTGCTGGAACACCGCCCGGGGCCTGGACACGACAGATTGGAACCGTGATGTCCGTAGTTGATGATACGGCCTTGGCTACCAGCGGAAACACACAGACGGGCCGTCACGGCCGGTCCGGTTTCCGGCGGGCTGCTCGGCGGCCGGAACGGCCGCTGCTGTCGCTGGCGGAGCGCGCCGCGGCCGCGGAGGAACGGCAGGCGGTGCTCGGCAAGAGCACCGCGTTGTTCGAAACGCCCGAGCTCGACGAGATCGACGCGCGGATCGCGGCGGAGAAGCGGTTGCGCGCGCTGGAGCTGCAGCAGCGGGTGCGCGAGAACCAGGCGGCGTTCGAGGCCCGCGAGCTGGAAGCGCGCCGGCAGCGGGCGCGGGAGGAGAAGGACGCGGCCGAGGAAGACCGCCGAAGGAACGAAGAGGCGGAGATCCGCCGCTGGAAGCTGCGGGCGGGGGACCGCGCCGAGCAGCTGACCAGCAAGTCGGCACAGCTGGCGGAGACGGCGAAACTGCTGGTCACAGCCAAGCAGGCGATCATCGGCGGGGTCGTCCTGCTGCTGGCCTGGTCGGGTGTGAACGTCCAGCAGCAGCTGGTCCCCGGCGGCGAGCTGGGCAATCCCTTGTTCTGGCTGTCGTACGGCATCGACGTCTGCCTCGGCGGGACGCTGGTGCTGCTGATGCTGACCTCGGCGACCACCGCGCGGGCCGGGATGGCCCAGCGGAAACAGCTGGTCAAGGGCTGGCGGCTGTCCCGCTACATGCAGGAGGCGGCGATCCTCGCCGCGTCGCTGGCGCTCAACGCCGGCACGCACCTCGCGCACGGCGAGCTGCTGCTGGCCGTGAAGAGCGCGATCGCGCCGGTGATGGTGGGGATGCTGGTGTGGGCCTACAACCACATCACCGGGCAGCTCTCGACCACGCTGCTCAAGCTGACCGACGACCTGCACGCGCACGAGCAGCTGGTCAGCGACCTCGACGATGCACGGACCGCCCTCGAGGAGCACCGGCGGCGCGAGGAAGAGCTGCAGGATCGGCTCGGCAACCTGAGCACAGCGCTAGACACCGCCAGCGCGGACGCCCGTGCGCTGCGGGCCGAGCGCGACGCCCGCCCCGAGGTGGTCCTGGACGAGCGGACGCTGCCGCTGCTGCCGCACGCCCTGCGCGGCTTCGAGGGCATGGCCGCCGGGTCGCTGACGCCGTCCATCATGCCGGACGGCGGCGGAGTGCCGGCGAGTACCCAGCTGGCGGCGAAGCTGGGCCTGCCGAAGCCGGTCGCGATCGAAGTGCGCGACCTGATGAAGAAGCTCGCGAAGGGCGACACGAAGCTGGTCGTCGGCGCGCCGGAGGAGGCGCCGGTGACGCTGCTCAGCCGCGCCCTGTAACCGAACTGGACCACGGCGAATGGCCCCCGCCGCAGCGGGGGCCATTCGCCGTGTCCGCGCTCTTTGGGGCGCCTCGCTCTACCGCGCGCTCGCCGACCAGGCGGCGACAGCGTGACCGCGCCGGGCTGGCGGGGGAGCGGCCGAGCGGAGGGTCGCTGGGGTGAATACCCGGTATTCACCCCAGCTTGAGTCTGTACCGCTGTCCGCCTGACTGCGGCGAGTCACCCGACAAGAACGGCCCTTACGTGGCCAAGTACGGAGAAACCCCGGCGGCAGCGGTGCGAATGCCATTAAACGCACGTCCGGAAGCATGTTCCCCTCCCTCTGACCAGGGCGACCTCGTCGCAGAATGGGTCGCGGCGCGCTGGCCGTGGCAACGGATGCCGAGCGGGCGACGGCGAGCTGCGGATGTCCGGTGAGCGCACCGGCGCAATGGACACCACCGCCGACGAACTCACCGCCCTCCACGCCCAACTCCACCGGGCACTACACCACTGACCAGGAACTAGCGGACTGCGGTGCGCCGCCGAGTTACTCGTCAACCTCCAGGTCGGAGATCCAGATGTCCAGCTGAGCGAGAACATCGTCGATGGGGCGTCCCGTAGCGACCGCCACATCCTCCAGGAGCTTCTTCTCCAGAGCGACGTGCGCTATAGCGGTCGTGCTGAGCAGTCGGCTGGCTTCGCGACTGAGAACATCGACGACCTCCCGAGTCAATGCCCTGACCGCATCCGGGAGATCGGCACTGCTGCGAACCTGCTCGAACGACTTCGCCACCCTGTGCGCCATTGGATCGACGACATCGTCTGGAAGCCCAGACAAGAGCGTGCCGTAAACGGCTTGCCACTGGTCCAGGCCACCGGTGTCGTTCGTGACGGTCGCACGTAGAAGCTCTACCGCTGCGCGCAGGTCACCGTTGAACTGGGGAGCGCTCGCCGCATGGGCGTCATTATCGGGCACACCGCGAGGATACGACCGCAGCATCCGCTCGCATCACCCCGGACAGGCATCTAAGACAACCTCTGACCAGCAGCTACTTAACCCAGTGGCCCCTTTCCGGGATATTCGGGAACCGCCGCATATCCCATCGGATGCGTATTGGCCGCATCACCCCGTTGGGGCAGGCCCGCTACGACCGGCACGTCGCCGCCCTGCAGCGGCTGCTCCGGCACGACCCCGACCGCAACGCCTGACGTGACTCGACGCAGCGAACGCTGCGCCGTGCCGGACCGCTCCGGCACGGCGCTGCCGGGCACGCTCGCGAACTCGCAGCGTGCCCGGCAGCATTGGCCGCACGAGGGCCGCTCGGCGCCCTCGTGCTCGGATCAGAACCCCAGGCAGGTGAGGACGCCGTTGCCGTAGTACAAGGCCACGGCTGCCTCTCTGTCGCACTGACGTGATCGCGTGTACGAGCCGTAGTCGATCAAGTTCGGACCGTATCGACAAGGCTCCCGCACGGAAAGCCCCAGGTCAGAGGTACCCGTACGGGGGGGGTACGGGCAGAGGTGTCCTGCGTGCAGACCAATTCGATGAGGACTGGTCGCGGAGCCGCAGCGGGCCGGGGGCGGGTCGACCAGCTCGATGCCGGTAGCGACCACGCCAAGGGCTTCGCGTTCGGGCGAGTAGGTCTGGCGGTTGCTGGCCGGTTGCTCGGTGCTGGTCGCGGGGCGGTTGACCGGGGAGATGTCCTGGTGGTCGAGCATCTTCTCGAAGCCAAGGAAGGTTTCCGCTGGTCACGACCCGGCGCGGACGCTGCTGTTGCCGGGGTGGGCCGTCAGGCGGTGAGTGCGGAGGCGAGGCGGGCGAGGACGGCTTCGGGGTCGACGGCGCCGGTGATCGCGACCGGGGGCCTGGCCGGGTCGTCGGTGGCGATGCGGGTCGCGCCCCGGTGGCCGTGGCGGTCGTCGAGGACGACGGCGACCGGGGCGTCGCGGCGTTCGAGGACCAGGTGCTCGTCGACGAGCACGGCCGCGGCGAGCGGGTCGTGCAGGGGGAGGCTCGGCACCTGGTCTCCTGCTTGCGCGAGCATCGCGGCGGCGGGGCCCCACGGCGGCGCCGCGTGGTCGGCGAGCTGCTGCAGCCATGCGCGGCCGGCGGTGACGGTGCGGGTGACGTCGAGGCTGACCAGGGTCAACGCGAAGCCGGCGGAGAGGACGTGCTCGGCCGCGTCGGGGTCGAGGTGGACGTTGGTCTCGGCAGCCGCGGTGATGTTGCCGGTGGTGTCGAGGGCTCCGGCCATGGAGACGACGCGGCGGAGGAGCCGGGGCAGCCGCGGCTCGGCGGACAGGGCGGTCGCGAGGTTGGTCAGCGGCCCGAGGGTGAGCAGTTCGAGCTCGCCGGGGCGGGCGCGGGCGAGGCCGAGCAACTGCTCGACGGCGTTCTGGCCGGAGGTTTCGCGGCCGGGCGGCCCGGCGAGGGCGGCGAACGGGTCGTCGGGGTGGCGCAGCCGCAGCGGCTGGGCGAGCGGTTCGGCGGCGCCGACCGCGACGGGAGTGGAGCGGTCTCCCGCCAGCTCGAGGGCGCGCAGGGCGTTGCGGGCTGCGGCGTCGGCGGTGACGTTGCCGTGCACGGCGCCCACTGCGACCAGGCGGATGTCCGGACAGCGGGCGAGGCAGTGCAGGGCGAGCGCGTCGTCGAGGCCGCCGTCGGTGTCGATGAGGACCGGTCGAGGAGCCGCAGGTGTCATGCACCGGTCTTACCGTCCGCGCGCAGCCTGACCACGATCGGGGAGCCGGCGTAGGCGTGGCGGATATCCGCTGGTGGGGGTCTTCCTGTGGTCCCGGGTGCGGGCAGGCGGTGAGGAGGCGGGCTGTTTAAAGCAGGAATCCGGACTGAGCGCGGGCCAGTTGAGTCTGGATGTCGTGGTCGAGCTGGTCCGCATAGCCGGGCGCGAGGGCGTAGGTTCCACCGTTCTGGACTGCGTGGACGATGCGGTTGACCAGGTCTTTCCGCTTGATCTGTTCGGTCGTGCCTTCGTGGCGGCGGTAGATGACGAATCGGCGGCCGCGCTGGGCGCAGTACAGAATGTCCATGCCGCCGCTGTGCCCGGTCCGGTGAGCCACGAACCCGATCGGACCGGCTCCGACCCCTGCGGGCCGGTCCTGGCGGGCGTGAGGTGAAGCGGGTTCGGTAGTGCTGCGGTTACGGTGTGGTGTGATCGTTTCCGAGTTGTTCGACCCCGCCGCCTGGTCCGAGGTCGAAGGGTTCTCCTTCACCGACATCACCTACCACCGTTCGCGAGACGCCCGCTCCGGCAAACGGGTGGTCCGGATCGCTTTCGACCGTCCGGAGGTCCGCAACGCCTTCCGCCCGCACACCGTCGACGAGCTCTACCGGGCGCTCGACCACGCCCGGATGAGCGCGGACGTCGGGTGCGTCCTGCTCACCGGGAACGGCCCGTCGCCGAAGGACGGCGGCTGGGCGTTCTGCTCCGGCGGTGACCAGCGTATTCGCGGACGCTCCGGGTATCAGTACGCGAGCGGGGAGACCTCGGACACGGTCGACCCGGCGCGGGCGGGCCGGCTGCACATCCTCGAGGTGCAGCGCTTGATCCGGTTCATGCCGAAACCCGTGGTCGCCGTGGTGCCCGGCTGGGCGGCGGGCGGCGGGCATTCGCTGCACGTCGTGTGCGATCTCACCCTCGCCTCGGCCGAGCACGCGCGGTTCAAGCAGACCGACGCCGACGTCGGCTCGTTCGACGCGGGCTACGGTTCGGCGGGCCTCGCCCGGCAGGTCGGGCAGAAATTCGCGCGCGAGATCTTCTTCCTCGGCCGGGATTACACGGCCGAGCAGATGCACCGGATGGGCGCGGTCAACGAGGTCGTGCCGCACGCCGAGCTGGAGCGGGTCGCGCTCGAATGGGGCTGGACGATCGTCGGCAAGTCGCCGACCGCGCAGCGGATGCTGAAGTACGCGTTCAACGCGATCGACGACGGGCTCGTCGGACAGCAGCTGTTCGCCGGCGAAACCACCCGGCTGGCGTACATGCAGGACGAGGCCGTCGAAGGCCGCGACGCGTTCCTGGAGAAGCGCGACCCGGACTGGTCCGACTACCCGTACTACTACTGAGATAGGTCGTCCCTCGTGTGCTCGGCGACGGTCCAGGTTTCCGGGCTCCGGAATGTGGCGTTGTCCGGAAGTGCGGCAGGGTGCCTTGATCCGTCGGCACGTGGCGGGGATGCTCGCGGGGACGTTGTCGGAGACGAGGAACTGGGGGCGGGGCATGGCATCGGTGCGGGCGAACGGACGCGAGCTGTCCTATGAGGACACCGGCGGCGACGGGATTCCGCTGGTGCTCGGGCACGGGTTTTTCCTCGATTCCACGGTGTTCGCGCCGCTGGCCGCCGGGCTGGGGCGCGAGTGGCGGGTGATCGGATGGGACGCGCGCGGGCACGGCGGCACCGCCGACGACGGGCAGCCGTTCGATTACTGGGACCTGGCTCGGGACCTGCTGGGCCTGCTGGACGCGCTCGGGCTGGAACGGGCGGTGGCAGGCGGGATCAGCCAGGGCGGGTTTATCGCGTTGCGGGCGGCGCTGCTGGCTCCGGAGCGGGTCGAGGGCCTGGTGCTGATGGATACCGAGGCCACGCCGTGCGACCCGGACGACCGGGCCGGATACGAGCGGCTGTTCGCTGCGCTTGACCAGCACGGCCCTGCCGACGAGCTGACCGGGCCGCTGGCCGCGCAGCTGCTGGGCGACCCGGCGTTGGAACGGCAATGGCGCCAGACGTGGCAGCAGAGGAGCCTGCCGCTGGGCGCTCCGGCACGGTGCTTGATGGAACGCGACGACGTGTCCGGGCGGCTCGGCGAAATCGCCTGCCCCGCGCTGCTGATGTGGGGGTCGCAGGACCACAGCCTGCCCTACGACCGGATGCAGCTGCTCGACCGGCGGCTGCCCGGCGCGAGCGGGGTGACCGTCATCGACGGAGCCGCCCACACACCGACGCTGACCCACCCCGGCCAGGTGATCGCGGCGCTGACGGCGTTCCGGCCACGGCTAACCACTGCGGGAGCGGCCCTCCGCTGACCAGCGGCAGCCTAGGGGCGAGAGCGCTCGGCGCCGGAGGCGTCCGCCGCGCCGGGGTCCGGGGAGCGGGTCCCGAGGTACATCTGCACCGGCACCGTCGGGTCGGGAGCCTTGTGCACCTGGGCAAGCAGGACGAACTCGGTGCCTCGGTCGAGGTCGCGCACCCGCATGTGCTGGGTGTGGCGGCCCATCAGCAGCTCCTGGCGCTCCCACATGGCACGGAAATCCGGGTAGCCCGCCAACGCCTCCAGAACCTGCTCGAACATCGGCTCCGCCGGGCGACGCGCCATCAGCCCGCGCAGCCACGCGACGGTAAGCCGGGCCTCGGTCTCCCACTCCACCATGATCGCCCGCGACTCCGGCACCCCGAAAAACCAGGCCAGCACGTTGCCGACGCGGGTGATGCCGCGGAAAATCCTCGCGTATTCGCTGTTCGCGTAGAGGACGTTCCACGCGTCGTCGACGTACCCCGCCAGCTGCGGGACAAGGTTGTCGACCATCTGCTTCATCACGTCGGTGATCTCCGGCGGCCGGTACCCGGCCCGCGCCGTGGCCGCGCCCGGCAGCTGCGCCGTCGCCAGGTCGTGCAGGTGCTGGCGCTCGACAGGCGAGCAGTGCAGAGCGTCAGCCAACCGGTCCACGATGTCCGCGGATGGGTTCCCGAGCCGCTGTTCCAGCTTGATCACGTACCCGGTGCTGACACCGGCTGCCGCGGCGAGGTCGTCCCGGCTCATCCGAGGCCGCGGCCGGGCGGGCGCACCGGCCGGAAACCCCGCGGCGTCAGTCGTCCGCAGATGCCGCAAATACCCCCCGAACGAAGGCGGTTCAAGAGGGCCAGGCGTGTGATTTGCATCACTGCCGCTCAACCTCTCGCGACTACGCACCGCGCTGTCCCCCTACTTTACGTGATCGCACAACCGCCGTTCGCCTGAACGAGGCAGGCAAATCACCGCGTCGCCTGATAGTTCCAGTCATACCCCTGGCAGTCATACCCCTGGCAATAGTAGTTGATCGCCTACGCGCGGTCGCGAAAACTTCTCGGACACCAGCGAGGCAAGGGGGCTTCCGAAGACCAGGGGGAGGGACCGCGGGAATGACTGTTCGACTGACGGACGCCGCAGGTGGGAAAGGTGCGCCGCGATCGTCCGGAGCGCGCCCGGAGCCGGGGCTCCTGGCTGCCCGCAGGGGCAGGCGCGGAGCCTGGGGCGAAGAGAGGGCGTGGGACTACGCAGGGGTGCGGGAGGGTCTGGCGCGGGCGCGGGTCCAGGCGGCCCGGATCGTTGAGGGGCTGACGCTGAGGGCGTCGGCGAGGCGGCGGGCGAGGTCGTCGGCGAGGGCCTGCTCGGCGCGTTCGAGCGCGCCGAGGCGGGTGGGGGAGACCCCGATCGCGGCGGCGAGTGCGGCTTGGGTGAGGCCGGCGTGGACGCGCAGGTCGCTGAGGTGCCGCTGCTCGTCGGGGATCGGCACGAGGTCTCGCACCGCGATTCCGAGTGCGGCGGCGATCCGCGCGAGGCTGTCCACCTGAGGTTGCCGGCGGCCGGTCTCCAGGGAGGCCACGGCCGCGGGGGAGATGTCGGCCAGGCGGGCGAGGTCGCCGCGGGACAGGCCGCGCTGGCGGCGGGCCGCCGCCAGCGCCTCGGGGTCGAACCCCCGGCGGACGCCGATGCTCATGCGTGCCCCCTCATGGGACGCATTATCCCTCCTCCGCGCTTCACCGCGCAGCCCCGGCGCGCAGGTGCGAGGTGCAGTTTTATTGTAGAGTTTTATTGTAGAGTTCCGGCTGTTCGGGCCGGGGATTCGGATGGAGATGAGGCAGTGGTTGTGAAGAGATGGTGGAAGCCGGTGGTCGCGGCGGTGGTCGCGGTCGTGACGATGGCGGCGGGGTCGGCTGCGTTGGGCGGTGTCGCGTCGGCGGCGGGCGAGGGCACGGGGCTGTGGCTGCAGCCGTCGCAGCCCTATGTGGGCAACCGGGCGGCTGCGGACTGGGAGGGCACCTACGTCCTGTCGGACGGGTCGAAGGCGTGGTGCGTGCAGTTCGCGTTGAACAACCCGTCGACGGCGACGGGCTGGCTGCCGGACCCGGTGGTGCTGACCGACAAGTGGGGCGGTCCGCTGTCGCCGGAGGACCGGGCGCGGGCGGCGGTGTGGCTGGAGGCGGGGCGCGCGCACGCGGAGAGCCCGGAGTGGTCGGCGGCGGTGGCGATCCTGCTGCACCAGCTGACCGGTTCGCAGCGCCCGCCGGACGCGGGCGCGGGTTTCCGCGAGGTCGGCTACGACTACGGCCTGCACTACCGGGCCGCCCCGGGCCCGGTGCGGAAGATCGTCGACGATCTGCGCGCGGCCGGTGACCGGCTGCGCGGCCCGTGGACGGTCGCGGTGGCCCCGCCCTCGGGCGAGCTGCGGGGCGGGCAGTCCGCGCCGTGGACGCTGCGCGTCGCCTCGGCCACCGGCGACCCGGTGCCCGGCCAGGCCCTGACGGTCGCGGTGTCGGGAGGGACCGGCCCGGCGCAGGCGAGCACCGGCCCGGACGGCGCGGTGACGGTGCCGGTGACCCCGGGCACGGCCGGGAGCACGGTGGAGGTGTCGGCGAGCACGACCGCCCCGGCGACCGACGTGCGGATGCGGGTGCCCGCGCAGGACACCGTGCAGCGCGCGGTCGTGGTGCCCCAGCCCACCCGGGTCCGGGCGGCAACACGCGCGAGGTGACCCAGAAAGCCGCGCTGTCGCTGGTCAAGGTGGTCGAGGGAGACAAGGATCTGCGGCCGGTGCCCGGCGCGGTCCTGAAGGTCACCGGACAGGACGGGACGGTGATCGCGGACAAGGTGACCACCGCGGACAAGCCGGTCCTCGTCGACGCGTGGCCGGGAACCGTGCTGGTCAGCGAAGTGTCCGCGCCCGGCGGCCTGGAGCGCTCGGGCGAGGTCCGCAAGGTCGAGCTGAAGTCCGGGCAGACCGCGGCCGTCGCGTTCGCCGACACGGTGCGCACGGTGGTCCGCAAGCTCGACGCCGACACCAGGCAGCCGTTGGCGGGCGCGCAGGTGCAGCTCTACGCGGACAAGGACGGCGCCCGGACCCTGGGCGAGGTGCTGACCACCGGCCCGGACGGGACGGTCGCGGTGCCCGGCGGGCTCGCGGCGGGCCGGTACTGGATCAGGGAACTGGTCGCGCCGCAGGGCTACCAGGTCGACACCGCGCTGAAGCCGGTCACGGTCGCCCCGAAGGCCGAGGCCGTCGCGGTGGACCTGGTCAACGCCAGGATCGTGGTCCGCACCCAGGACCGCGTCCGCGAGCACGTGGTCGTGCGGCAGGTCACCGCCGGACCGGTCTCCGCCGCTGCCGCGGCGGCGGCGGAGTAACGGGATGGCCGCCGAGCAACACGGCGGCGGCGCGCCGTCCGTCCCTGCTGACGACAGGGGCGGGCGGCGGCCCGGCCGCCGGACAGGGCTGCTGCTGGCCGCCGGAGCCATCACGGTAGCGGCCGGGATCGCGATCGCCGTCACCGCGCCGTCCCCCGGCCCCGCCGCCGCAGGTGACGGGGCCGGGTCCGGCCGGCAGGCTCCGCCGCCGGTGACCGTCGCCCCCGCGCCGGTCCCCGGGCCGGGCGAGCCCGAACCGGTCGCGCCGGCACCGGTGCCCGCGCGGGCGGACACCGGCGACGCCCCGAACCGGCTGATCCTGCCCGACGGGTCGGCCGCGAGCGTGGACACGATCGCCCCGACCGGCCGCGGCGCGCTGCATCCGCCGACAGACCCGGGCCGGGTCGGGTGGTGGGTCGACTCCGCGCTGCCCGGCTCCGGGACCGGGGCCGTGGTGGTGACCGGGCACATCAACTGGGCCGGGCACGCCGGATTCGCCCGCAGGTGGCTGCCGCCCTCGGCGGGCGGCCGGGTCGAACCAGGGCAGGACATCACGCTGTCCACCACCGGGTCCGGGCCGCGCCGCTACCGGGTCACCGGCACCCGCGCCTACGACAAGAGGTCGGGGCTGCCGAGCGAGGTCAACCGGCGCACCGGCCCCGAAACGCTGCTGCTGATCACCTGCGGCGGCCGGTGGGCCGGCGGAGATCTCGGCTACGCCGACAACCTCATCACCACCGCCCAACCAGCCTGACCCGGAGCGGCGGCAACCAGGAAGGACAAAGGCGCATATGCAGGCCAGCACTTGGTGCGACGAGTGCGGCCGGGCGGTTTCAGGCCCGGCCGCGACCTGCGTATGCGCCGTCCTCCCGGTCGCTGCCGGCACCCTCGCGAACCAAGCCAGTCGCGGAGCCGGGGTGTTTCTTCCGGCCGGTTCCGGCCCCGCCTCGACCGGAAAATCCGGTGGGATTCGGCCCCGCCTCGCGACCGGTTGCCGGGATCGGCACGTGGCCACGAGCCAGGCTTTGCGCCGGTCCTTGCTTCGTTGGAGGCTACCGCCGGCGGGGCCGGAACTCGCCGGACGAGCGGAGCCGGGAACGACCGGCAAAGACACCGGCGGGATTCGAGTTCAGGGGAGGGGAGGGCTCGTCACCGCCGCGCTGTCGTCGGATGGGTCAGCTCTGCGCTGTACCGCTCTCGTCGTGGCGCCGGCCGTCCAGCCCGGCTCGTTGCCGCAATTCGCTCATCCGCCGTTGGCGGGTGCGTTCCCACAGCGTGCGCAGTTCTCCCGCCCCGAGCTGGAGGGCCGCGGAGATCGCGGCGGCTTGGTGCTCGCTGGGCCGCCGGTGGCCGCTCTCGATGTGGCTGAGGGTTGCGCCGTCGATCCCGCTCTTGCGGCTGAGGTCGCGGGCGGTCAGCCCCTGGAGGGCTCTCCGCTCGGCGAGCCCGATCTGCTCGTCGTCGAGGTCGGTCAGCTCCCGCAGCGGTATGCCGAGGACGTCGGCGGCCTTCTTCGCGTGCCGCGGGTCCGGCGAGACGTCGCCGGCCTCCCATTTGTGCACCGAGCTGCGGGTCGTGCCGATCAGGTCCGCCAGGTCCAGGATCGACAGGCCGCGCCGCTCGCGTTCGGAGCGCAGTCGGCGCGGGGAGAACCCCGGCAGTCTCGCGAGTGTCACCCGTCGCATCCTTGGTCGCCGCCGCGTCACGTCGTCGCCCATCATCCCGCCGTCCCTTTCCGTGTCGGCCGCAACCCCAGTTATCTAACAATATGAACTATCAATCAATGCTAATAATGTTACATTGCCGATGGGGGTTCCGGGGAGCGTCGCGACGGCCGTCCCGGAGCAACTGATCAGGACCGGCTGGGCGAGAGGAGGAGATCATGGGCCCGACCAGGGAAAGCGGCCCGTCCCGCAGGGGGACCGCGCCGGGAGGGGCGGGGTTCGACCCGGCGACGGTGCCGGTGTACCCGGTGGTGCGGATTCGGCTGGAGGCCGAGCCGGGTGCCGTCGACGGCACGGTGCGAGGTCTGGTCGACGGCGCGGTCGTGGCCGTGTCCGGCGACCTCGCCGAGGTGCGGGCGCAGCTGATCCGCGAGGTCGCGCGCAAGGCTGCGCTGCGCCCGGGTCGGGCGATCCGCGCCAAGGGCGAGGATCTGTCGGGCGCGGTGTGGGAGACGGTCGTGACCGACGACGGCCAGACCTACGATGCGACGGCCCTGCGGTCGCCCCGGAAGACCCGCCGGCCGCGCCGTGCTGTGCTGATCGCCGCCGCTGGCGTGGCGCTGACCCTGGCCGTGGCCTTGGTCGCGGCCGTGCTGATCCTGCAGCGTCCGGCTCCGTCGGAGTCCGCGGCCCCCGCGCTACCGGAACCTGTGGCGACCGAGCTTCCGGTAGCGGGCCCAGCAGGCTGGTCCCGGGTCGCGACGTGGTCGGCTCCGGTCGAGGCCAACAGCCCGAACCCGGCCTCCCAGGTCGCGGCCGACGAGCTGCGCGTGTTCGCGCCGGGCAAGAGCTCGGTGGTCGCCTACAGCGCCGCGACCGGCGCCCGGCTGTGGTCGGCAGGGCTCGGCGGAACGGTGCAGACCGGACCGGCCCTCACCCGGATCGGCGGCGCACCGGCGGTCGTCGCCGCGTCCTCCTCGGAAATCCAGGCGTGGGATCCGGCCACCGGCCGGTCCCTGCTGACCGCGAAACTTCCGTCTTCCAGCGCTCGTGTCCGGGTGACGCCGACCGGTCCGATGGTGACCGACGACAACGGCGGACAGCACGTTCTGGTCGTCCAGGGCCAGGACCTCGTCGCGCGGGTGCTGCCCTCGGGCGCGACCCCGTTGTTCCCGACCGCCGACGGCGCCCTGGTGGCCGCGGCCGCGCCGGGACAGCTGTGGCGCATCACGTCCGACGCCGTCGCGGGGGACCCGATCCCGGTGGCAGCACCGGCAGGTGCGACGTTCTCGTCGGTCGCCGGGGCCACCGAACGGGCGATCGTGCTCGCCTACGCACCGCCAGGCGCGGCGTCGGGCACGGTCGTGCTGAGGGCCTTCCCGGTCGCCGGCGGCGAGCCTCTGTGGACCAGTACGCCGGTGCCGCAGGCGCAGGTCGCGGCCGGCACGACGTCCGCCTTGGCCCCGGCGGCTCCCTCCGGGCACTGGGGCATCTACGGCACCTCGATCGTGGATCTCGACCTCGGGAAGACCACGTCGCTGCCGACCGGGTGGCAGACCAGCGTCGTCGGCGACGCCGCCGCGTTCGGCACCGTCGACGGCACGGCCGTCGCTGCCACCCCCGCAGGGCTGACCGCGGCGAGCACGCAGGCGCTGGCCGCCGGGCGAACCGGCGGCACGTCCGTCCCGGGCGCGCCGGGCGCGGTGCGGGGGACCACCGCGTACCTGGTGGCGCGCGACGGGAACGCCGAGCACCTGTACGCCGTCCCCGCAGCCGACGCGGCTCCGGCCTCGGCGGGAGGCCGCTGATGAAGTGGGCCGTGGGCGGGTTGTTCGCGCTGCTGCTGGCGTTGCCGCTGACGATGTTCGCGTCCTCGGGGAACAACCCGCAGCCCGGCCAGGGCTGCGGCGGCGGATCGTATGCACCCGTCGACCCGAAGGGAGCGGCGGCCGCGCTGACCCCGGACCAGCGGTCGATCGTCGCCTCGATCATCGGGATCGGCAAGCAGCGAGGCCTGCCGCCCCAGGCATGGCAGTCTGCGATCCAGGCCGGGAAAACCGAGTCCGAGCTGCGGAACCTCCCCGACGGCGACCGCGATTCGATCGGGGTGTTCCAGATGCGCCCCAGCATGGGCTGGGGCACGCCCGCCCAGCTGCGTGACGTCACCTACCAGGTCAACAAGTGGTACTCGGTGCTGATCGCGGTCCCGGGGTGGCAGTCGATGCGCACCGGCGACGCCGCCCAGCGGGTCGAGCGCAGCGGATTCCCCGAGCGCTACCACCGCTGGGAAGCCTTCGCCGCGGCGGTCATCGCGCAGAACGGCGATGCCGTCCCGCCCGCCGCGGGCGCGCCGCCCGGCGGCGTCGCCGACGTGTGCGGGCCGTCCGCGCTGGACGCGGGCCGCATGGAGGCCGCCGTCGTCTTCGCGCTGGCGCAGCAGGGCAAGCCCTACCAGTGGGGCGCGACCGGGCCCGGGGCCTTCGACTGCTCCGGTCTGATGCTGCGCTCCTACCAGCAGGCCGGGATCACGCTGCCGCGAACCTCGGCCCAGCAGTTCCGGGCAGGCGCCCGCGTCCCGGTCGGCCAGGCGCGCCGCGGCGACCTGCTGTTCTGGGCCTACAACACCAACGACCCGGCCACCATCCACCACGTGGCGATGTCCCTCGGCGGCGGGCAGATGGTCGAAGCCCAGCAGGACGGCGTCCCGGTGAAGATCTCGAAGATCCGCAACGTCGGGCTCATGCCGTCCGCGGTCACGTTCCTGCCCACGCAAGCCCCGGGAGGCCCCTGATGCAGCTGTCCGCACGCGTTCTCCGCATCGCGGCGGCGGTGGCGCTGACCGCCGCCGCGGCCGGGTGCGCCACCGGCGAACGCGACACCGCCGACCACAGCCCGGCCGCGACGTCCGCCACCGCGCTCGTCCCGGTCAACCCGGCCACCGTGCCGCCGTCCGCAGCCGACCAAGCGGCCGCGACCTCGACGGCCCTGCAGTGGGCGCAGCGGTGGCTGCGCCCCGCCGAAGGAGTCCAGTCAGGCCAGTGGATCGCGGGCCTGCAGCCGTTGTCGACCCCGGAGGCGGTGACGCAGCTGCGCACCGTCGATCCGCAGAACGTCGACTCGACCCGGATCACCGGACCGGCGGCGATCCATTCGGCGATGCCCGACGACATCACCGTGGACGTGCCCACCGACGCGGTGACCGTCCGCGTGGTCGTCGTCCGCGCCGAGGGCAGATGGCTGGTCAACGGCTGGAACCCAGCGTCATGAGCGGACAAGGGAAAGCGAGGACGTCCCGGATGGAAGCGGGAGCGCTGATGAGAAGGAAAGACAAAACCCCGGTCGCCAACCCGTTCCTGGCTCCGGAGGTTCGCCCGTCGCCGATCCAGGCCCCGCTCCAGCAGGACCGGGGACAGTTCGAGTACGCAGGTGCCCCGATGCCCACCGGCGCGCCTGCCCCGGCGCACCCGGTGCTGCGGCTGCCGCTGTGGATGGTGTCGCCGCGGGTCGCGCCGCCGCGGATCCCGCGAGTCCCGCTGCTGCAGGTGGTCGGCCTGCACGGCGGCGCCGGGGCCACGACGGTGGCGGCAATGCTCGGCGCCGGTGTCGTCGACTGCGGCGTCGGCTTGGACTGGCTGTGGACCAATTCGGCCCCGGTGCTGCTGGTGGCCCGCACCCACGCGCGCGGGCTCGATCTCGTGCGCCGAACCGGTCAGCAGTGGGCCTCCGGCGGCCTCAACCAGATCCGGATCCTCGGGTTGGTGCTGGTCGCGGACCTGCCCAGCCTCGGGGCCCAGAAACGGCCCGCCGAGTCCGCGTCGCGGATCTTCCCGGTCACGTGGCGACTGGACTGGGAGGAGGAACTGCGGCTGAACCCCGGGCCTACGCACCCGGACCGGTTCTCCTCCCGGATGCGGCGCATCCGCAAGAACGTGCTGGCCAAAGCCGAACTGGCCAGCCCGCACATCCACCGTCAACAACAAGCAAGGAGCAGCTGATGAATCCCTTCCTTTCCGCGGCCGTCCTGGCCGCCGGCCAGCTTCCCCCCGGCACCGGCCAGCTGAGCACCATCGGGGCTTGGTTGAGCGGGCTGGTCGGGCTGGCCCTGTTCGGCGGATTCATCGCCGCCATGGGCAAAACCGGCCTCGCCGCGCTGCGCCACGGGCACTTCGAGGGCGGCACGGGAGCCGTCATCTGCCTCGTGTGCGCCGTCCTGCTCGGCGCCGCGACAGCGATCTTCGCCGCGCTCGGTGTCAGCGCTGGCTAAGCACGTCCGAGACGAAAGGGAGCAGGCCTGATGGCCGAGGAGAGCGAGAAAGCCGAGCGGAGCGAGCAGGTCGTCGAGCCGAGCCGGCTGGACAAGTTTTTCAGCCGTACCGGGGGATGGTACGTCGCGGCCGCGATCGTGGTGGTCGTGACCGCGGGCCTGGTCTGGGTATTGCTGCCCTCCGGCCGCGACGCGGCGCCGGCGCAGGCGCCTCCCGTCGGCGCCGGCCCGGTGCCGGGCAACGGCAATGACGGCTGGAGCGACACCGGGTGCGCCGGGACCAGCGGCTCGGCCACGGTCCCGACCAGCGCGCCCCAGGCGACGTGGCGGGCCGAGAACATGGCCTCGATCCCGACCAGCCCCGACTACGGGCCGATCCGCACCGAAGGCCCGGTCCACAGCTGTTTCCAGCATTCTCCGACCGGCGCCCTGATCGCCGCCACGGTCATCCTCGAGGGGCTGGCGACGCCGGGGCAGGCGGCCCAGGTGGCGTACGCGGGGATGACTCCCGGGCCCGGGCGCGACGCGACGATCGCGTCGACCGCCGACGCGAAGCAGAGCCCGCTGACCCCGGCCGGGTTCTCGATCGGGGCGTGCCAGCCCGACCGGTGCCAGGTGAGCCTCCTGCTCACCGACGGGGCCTACGGGCAGTTCGCGATGTCGATGGTGTGGCGCGGCGGCGACTGGAAGATCGACGGAACCGGCGGCCCGCTGCAGCCCGTCGCGAGCCAGACCATGCCGTCGGGGTTCATCGCGTGGGGGCCGAGCTCATGACACGGATCGTTCTCGCGGACAACTGCGGCATCAGCATCGGCTGTTATCTCGAAGACGGCGCCAAAAAGGCGTTCGCCTACATGGTCAAGGCGTTCGGCGAGGCTGTGATCGGCCTCGTCAAGTTTCTGTCGACTTTCTGGATGAAGGTGCCGTCGCCGACGGTGGCGGGCCAGGGCGCGGACGGGCAATGGCACGAGTCTCAGACACTCGACTGGTTCCACGGGGCGCTGTCGGCGTTCACCGGTTTCTTCGCGGTGTGCGCGTTCGTCTTCGGCCTCGGCCGGATCGCGTGGTCGGCGCACCGGTCCGGTGAAGCGCACGAGGCGAAGGGCCTCGTGCGGCAGGTGGCCACGGTCGCGGCAGGTCCGCTGTGCCTGGCAGCGATCACGCAGCTGCTGATCTCGGCGGGCGACGCATTCAGTCCGTGGATTCTGGAACGGGCGTCGGACGGCGACCCGTCTCAGGGCATGGACAAGCTGATGAAGATCGGGCTGGGCACGGGCGCGCCGGGGACCCTGTTGGGCCTGTGGCTGATCCTGTTCCTCCTCTGCCTGATCGGCTCGCTGATCCAGTGCGTGTTCATGGTGATCCGGGCTCCTGTCGTGATCGTGCTCCTCACGCTGTCGCCGGGGTTCGCGGCGACGACGGCCAGCGAGGAGGGCTGGCAGCGGTTCAAACGCCTGGGGATGATCGTTCTGGGGTTCACGCTGTACAAGCCGGTCGCGGCGATCATTTACGCGGTCGGCATCAAGCTGATGACCACCACCGCCACGTCGCAGGCCGACGCGCCGGGAGGCTCCATCCAGGACGCGATCTACGGCATGGTGATCATGGTGATCGCCGCGCTGGCGCTGCCGGCCTTCATCAAGTTCATCGCCCCGGCCGCAGCGGCAGGCAGCTCCTCGATGTTCTCCGGTGGGGCCGCGATCGGCGCCGTCGCCGCCGGTGCCGCGATCGTGGCCGGGGCCGGAGCGGGAGCCGCCGGCGGCGGTGCCAGCACTGCGGGATCCGGGGCGACCGGGAGCGGCATGGGCGGTGCCGGGCTGGCGCAGACCGGCGCCGGCGGCGGATCCGGTTCGCCTGGCGGAAGCCCGGAACCGCCTGCGTCCGCAGGCGGCGGTTCCGGCTCTGGTGGCGGCGGTGGGGGATCCGGTCCTGGCGGCGGTTCCGGCACCCCGGAAAGCCGCGGCGCCCAGGCTGATGCCGCCCCCGCGCCCGGCGGCGCGACCGGTTCGAGCGGAGGGTCGTCGCCCGCTCCCGCCGCGGCCGGTTCCCGCTCGACAGGCCGAGGCGACGCGATTCGTGGCGGGTCGGAAGTAACCCGCCGACTGACCGATCAGATCGGGTCCGGCGAAGAGCCGGACACCGCCGAAGGCGCGGAGGGAACCCAGCGATGACTACCCCCAACGAGACCGCAGAACGGGATGTCACCTACGGCAACCTGATCTCGCCGAAGCTTCCGGGCCTGGGCTCGCTCGGCTTCGGCTCGACGATGTTCGCGGTGTTCTCCGCGATCGTGCTGATCGTGCTGGTCGCAGTGCTGCAGCTGCTGACGGTGGCCGTGGTGTGGCTGGCGATCAGCGCGGCAGTGCTGGCACCGGCGACGTTCCCGACCAAGGACGGATACGGCCGGTACCAGATGATGTGGCGCCGCCGCATGCACGCTCGCGCCGAAAAGGCCGGGCGCACTGCGTTGCGCCAGGGCCTGACCGGCCACGTTCCGGACGGGGAATGCCGCCTGCCCGGCCTGGCCGCCCCGACTCGGCTGCGCACCTACCGCGACGTCCACAGCCGCGAATTCGGTTTGATCGTGTGGCCCGAACAGGACCTCTACACCGTGGTGATCGAGGCCTTCCCCACGGGCTTCGAGGGCCTGGACAAGTCCACCATCGACAGCTGCCTGGCCCACTGGGCAGCGTGGCTGGGCCGGCTGAACACGGTGGAAGAGATCGCGGGCGCGGCCGTCGTGGTGGAGACGGTGCCGGACTCCGGACGCCGCCTGCTGCGTGCGGTGCGCCGGGGCCGGGTCAACGGCGCGCCCCAGCTCTCGCGCGGAGTCACCGACCAGATCCTGAACAGCTACCACGTCGGGACTCCGGCGACGACAGTGCGGCTGACCGTGACGCTCTCGGCGATCGCGCCGGGCAGCACCGACGAACCGGCGCGCACTGAACAGGAGATGGCCGACCTGATCGGGGATCTCCTGCCGACCTGGACCGGGTCGCTGGACATGACCGGCGCCGGGACCGGGGCACGGCCGTGCACGGCTCAGGAGATCACCGACTACGTGCGCGTCGCCTTCGACCCGTCGGTAGCCGAGCTCGTCGAGGAGGCGCAGCTGCGCTCCGGCGAGGACGGCGGCGGAACTGGCATCGAGTGGGCGCAGGCCGGGCCGATCTCGGCATGGAACCACTGGGAGTACTACGAGCACGAGACCGCGGTCTCGCGCACCTGGCAGATGAAAGAGCCGCCGCGCGGGGTGTTCTTCGCGCAGACCCTGCACCACATGCTCGCGCCGCACAAGGACATCGCCCGCAAACGCGTGGCGCTGCTGTACCGGCCGGAGTCGCCGGAGATCTCGGCGACCGCATCCGAGCGGGACGTGAAAAACGCCCGGTTGAAAGCCACCCAAGGCCGCTACGCCAAGGCCGCCGCGGCCGGGGAACTGGAAGCCGCCCAGCGCACGACCAAGCAGGTGGCGATGGGGTCCCCGCTGATCCGAGTGGGGTTGCTGGTGACCGTCACCGTCCGCGACACCGCCGAGCTGGCGCGGGCCTCGCGGGCGGTCAAGACCGGTCTGGCCGGGCAAGCCCGCATCGCGTTGCGCCTGCCCAAGGGCGCCCAGGACGTCTCTTTCCTCTCGTCCCTGCCGCTGGGGCTGGTTCCTCAGAGCGCGCTGCGCGCCCCGGGCAAGCATCAGGAGGGTGCGGCATGAACAAGTTCTGGAGTCGCGCGCTGAGCCGTTCCCGTCGTAAGCGGCTGGCGCGGTCGGCGCTCACGCGCACGGGGTGGGCGATGGCCGGAGGAGGCGAGACGACCATCGTCGACGCCCCGCCCGAGTTCCGAGGACCGTCGGTCCAGGTCACCGGGCTGTATCCGTTCTCGGCCGGGTCGACGTTGCCGATGATCGGCTCCGCGCTGGGCCCGCACCTGGGCGGCCGCGGCATCCTGTGCGCGGACCTCGTCGCGTGGTTCGCCGCCGGCCTCATCAACAACCCTTCGTGCTTCGTGCTGGGCCGCCCGGGGGTCGGGAAGTCGTCGCTGGTGCGGCACATGATGATCCAGCTGCCGGACAAGGGCGTTATCCCGCTCGTCCTGTCCGACTTCAAGGGCGAGTACGTCGACCTGATCCGAGAGCTGGACGGCAAGGTCGTCTCTCCCGGCCGGGGCTCGGCCTACGTCAATCCCCTGGACCTGGGACCGCTGTGGCAGCGGCTCATGGAGCTGCCCGAGACGATGACCGGCCGCGACGGCCGGCTCCGCCACCCCGCGCCGAAGCGCGCGCGGACATGGAGGGCCGGAGGGCGAACGTAATGATCGGCCTGTGCGAGCTGGCGATCGGGACGCGGCTGGCCGCGCACGAGCAGAACATCCTCGTCGCGGCGATCCGGTGCTGGCAGGACCGCCATCAGACCGACATCCCCGTCGTGCAGGACGTCCTCGACGTCGTGAGGCAGCGGCCGAAGGAGCTGCAGCTGATCGCCCAGGACCGCGGCGACGAGACCCGCTACGCCGAGCGGACCGAGCGGTTGGTCGACGCCCTGCTGGCGCTGTGCTCCGACGAGGGCCTGTTCGGCGGGATCTTCGCCCACCACACGACCGAGCCGATGGAAATGGGCCGCCCGTTCTGCTTCGACCTGCAGGCCGTCGACGCCGCCGACCGCACCGTCCAGGCCGGTCTGCAGCTGGTCTGCTGGTCCTACGGCTCGGCCGCCGTCACCGCCTCCAAGCACCTGGCCGACGCCGGGCTGCAGCCGCGTCAGGTCTACGTCCTCGGCTACGACGAGCTGTGGCGCTCCTTGCGCGCCGCCGAGTTCATGGTCGACCGCATCGACGACCTCACCCGGCTCAACCGCACGCTCGGGCTCGCGCAGATCCTGATCACCCACACGATGGCCGACCTCAAGCTGCCGACTGCGGACGCGACGGAAAAGGCCTGGGGGTTCGTGTCCCGCTCGGAAATGGTGTTCATGGGCGGGCTGGACCACAAGGAGATGGGCAACCTGGCCGAGGTGTTCGCCATGTCCGCACGCGAACAGGCCATGGTCACCAGCTGGTCGGCACGCGGCACGGTCAACCCGAAGACCGGAAAAGCCGACGCCCCGCCTGGGCGGGGCAAGTTCCTGCTGAAAACGGGACAGGATCTCGGGCTGCCCTTCCGTGTGCAGCTGGTCGACGCCGAGCTCGCGCTCAACGACACGAACCGCACGTGGCACGACGCGATCGCGTCGATGAACCGCGGCGGCGGCAGCTACGACGAACTGCTCGACGAGGCGGTGTAGACCATGCCCACCCAGCGTCCGAACAAGCGCCGACCGGCGGCCGGGATGACCGGCGGCGAAGCACTGGCGGTGCTCCTGGGCGTGCTCGCCCTGCTGTGGTGCGCGGCCGCGGTGTGGCTGTCCGCGCAGCTGGGCGGCACCGGCCACGGCGACCCGGTGTCCTGGGCCGCCGACCGCGGCGGCACCGGCCGGTGGAACCCGGCCGCGACCGGGTGGCTGCTGCTGTTCGCGCTGCTCACCCTGTTCGCCGCCGCCGTGATCGGCGTCCTCGCGTGGCGGTGGTGGCGCGGCCGCGAATGGACCGACGCCCTCGCCTCGGACATGTCCTCGCGGCGGGATTTCCACGAGCTGACCGACCAAGCCGTGGCCCGCGATGCCCAGCGGCTCGGCTGCGCGCACGCCGGCGCCGGGGTCCCGGTGGGACGCGCAGTTTTGACTGGTCAGAACCTCTACGGCACCTACGAGTGGTCCCAGGTGTGGATCATGGGCACTCGTGCGGGCAAGACCCGCTCAGTCGCGATCCCTCAGGTGCTCTCCCACCGGGGCCCGGTCGTGGCCACGGAGAACAAGCGCGACATGCACAACCGCATCTGCGGGCCGCGCTCGGAAATGGGGCGGGTATGGGTCAACGACCCGCAGCAGATCGCCCACCGGCCGCCGAGCTGGTGGTGGAACCCGATGTCGTTCGTGACCAACGTCGAGCGCGCCCAAAAGCTGGTTGAGATCTGGGCAGCCGCCCGTACCACGGCCGACATGGCCGGCGCCGACCCCTACTTCGAACCCGAAGGCCGCGCGCTGCTGGCGAACCTGGTGATGGCCGCCGCTCTCAGCGGCGAATACGTGACCCGGTTCCCGGACTGGCTCACCGGCTTCTCGCCGCGCCCGGGGGTGCCGGACCCGGCCGAGATCCTGCGCGAGCACGGGTACCGGACGATGGCCAAAGCCGTCGAGAACTTCCTCGACCTCAACCCCGACCAGAAAGACGGTCTCTTCGGCACCGCGCGGTCGTTCGTGCGGTTCCTGGAGACCCCGGAGTTTCTTCCGTGGATGGCCCCCACCGGCACCGATGATGCACGGCCGGTGTTCGAGCCGAACGCGTTCGTACGGTCGGAGGCCGACACGCTGCTGCTGCTGTCCAAGGACGGCGCCGGTTCGGCGCGCGCGCTGACCGCCGCACTGACCGCGGCGGTCTACGCCGCGGGCGAGGAATATGCGGAGACCTCCGGTGGCCGCGTGCCGACACCGATCCTGTTCGAGCTCGATGAGGCGGCCAACATCTGCCGCTGGCCCGAACTCCCGCGCCTCTACAGCCACGCGGGCTCGAAAGGCCTGATCTTGGTTGTGATCCTGCAGTCCGCGCCCCAGGGCGAGGAGGCGTGGGGCGAGCGGATGTTCAAGATGATGATCAGCGCCGCGAATATCTTCGTCGCCGGCCGCGGCATCAACGACGGCGAAACGTTGTCGTTGCTGGCCAAGCTGATCGGCGACCGCCAGATCGCCGACCGCTCGCTGTCGGTCGGCACCAGGGGACACCGCTCGACCGGCCACCAGAACCGCGACGAACGCATCCTCACCGAAGCCGACCTGCGCGCCATGCCGCGCGGCCGCGCGGTCCTGTTCGCCTCCGGCGCACGCCCGGTGCTGCTCGGCCTGCGCGACTTCACCGACTACCCGTGGGCCCCGCTGGTGGCCGCGTCCGAAGCCCACTTCGGCGACCCGGACCTGCTGGCCCAAGCAGATTCCGAGGAGGAGAACACGCATGCGTAGGACCCCGAACCGCCGGCTCTCCTCCGTGGAGTCGGCCCCAGCGCGCCCGGACGGCCCTTCTGGGTCTGCACCGGCGCC